>CALMAR010000359.1:1173-26039 GCA_937859855.1 uncultured Kineosporia sp. | reverse complement strand
GCGCATAGAAGTTCGAGCAATTATAATCGAGGATCGCGCGATAATTGGTCGTCAGCAGATACGCGGTCGCGTCCGGCCCGTCCGGCGCGATCAGGGTCGCCAGGGGCTGGTCGGGCGGGGGCCGGGGGCCCCCCCCCGCCCGCGGCGGGGGCCCGGGGCGGCGGGGTGGCGGCGCGGCCGCCCCCCGGGCAGGCCGCCCTTGGCGTGGACATCTCTGAACCCGCGGTCCGGCACACAGCCGGGCGGGGAGCCAGTGTCCTGCACCGGTCGGTGCACGACCGGCTGCCGGCCGAAGGCCGCTGGGGGACTGTGCTGCTGGCCGACGGCAACATCGGCATAACCGGTGATCCCGACGGGCTGCTGCGGCGCTGCGCCGATCTGCTCCGCCCCCAGGGCCTGCTACTGGTCGAGGCCGATCCGGACCACAGCCTGGACACCCGGGAGAACATCCGGCTGATCTCCGGTCAGCGCCACTCCGGGCCGATGCCCTGGGCCCGGCTGGGCGGCGGTGCGGTGGCCGCGGCCGGGCGGCGCAGCGGGTTCCGGGTGGTCGATCAATGGCGATCGGACGGAAGGGTCTTTGTCGCGCTCAGGTCACCCGAACGGCCGGAGGTGGTGCTGCCCGAACCATCGGCACCGGCGGCCCGCCAGCCGGTCAGGGCAGGTTTCTGATCGTGACAAGAACCATCACCGCGACCGAGCGCCGCGGCAGTGATCGCCTGGTGCTGGCGGCTGGGCTGATCCTCGGGCTCGCGTTGCTGTTCGCCTCGCCGGTGGGTGACTTCGGGCCGTTCCATCAGCTCTGGCACGGCCGGCACGTGCTGGTGCAGGCGTTCATCTGGGCGGCCTTCGCGCTCGCGGTGGTACTGGTGTTCCGGGCCCGGCGGCGGGCGCCGATCCGGGCCGGGCTGGTGGTGCTGGTCGCGGCCTGCTGCCAGATTCCGGGGCTGCTCTGCGCGCCGCAGGCCAGCGGCGACGCCTATCGCTACGTCTGGGACGGCCGGGTCCAGCTGTCCGGAGTGTCGCCGTATCGCTACGTGCCGTTCGACGATCACCTGGCGCCTCTGCGGGACCCAGTGCTTTTTCCAGGGTTGTCGCCGCGCCAGCTCAGTGGAGTCACCACCCCCACCCAGCTTCCGCACGGACGGGCCAAGGTCACCGAGCTGGCCCAGAACGATCCGCGCACCCGGATCAACCGGCCCCGGGTGCCGACCATCTACCCGCCGGTGGCGCAGATCTGGTTCGCCGCGATCGCCGCCGTTACCCCCTGGTCGTGGGGAACAGCTGGCCTGCAGTGGGCCTCCGCGCTGCTGGCGGTGGGGTTGACGGCGCTGCTGGCGGGTGTGCTGCGGCGTCGCACTGGCGACAGCCTGGCCGCCATCTACTGGGGCTGGTGCCCGCTGGTCGTGCTGGAGACCGGCAACAACGCGCACGTCGATGTGCTGGCCGCCGCCCTGGTGCTGGGTGCGGTGCTGGTGCTGGCTCAGTCTGGACGCCGGTCCCGGATCGGTGGCGGCGCGCTGCTCGGCCTGGCGATCGCCGCCAAGATCATGCCGCTGGTGCTGCTACCCGCTCTCACCGTGCTCCGCCGCGGCCGGGCCGGCTGGCGCGGGCTGACGGTGCCCCTGGCCGCCGGTGCCGTCGTCCTGCTCAGCTATCTGCCCTACCTGCTCACGGCCGGCTCGCTGGTTCTCGGTTATCTGCCCGGATACCTTGCCGAAGAAGGCTTTTCGGATGGCAATCAGCGCTATGCCTTGCTCGGCCTGGTGCTGCCGGACCATCTGCGGCAGCCGGTGGCGGCGCTGCTGCTGCTGACGCTGGCCGTGCTGGCGCTGTGGCGGGCCGGCGCTGGTCGCCCGGAACACGTCTGTCTGTGGATGTTCGGCGGGGCGCTGCTGATCTCCACCCCCGCCTATCCGTGGTACTGCCTGCCGGTGCTGGCGCTGGCCGCGCTGGCCAACCGGCCGGAATGGCTCGGCCTGGCCATCGCGCTGGAATGGTCCTACCTGCACATCCACACCTCGGCCCCGCTGCCGGTCGGCTGGGGTTACGCGCTGGCGCTGGCGGCCGTGCTGGCCGCCGCCGCCGTCCGGGCCCGTCGCGCCTCGCTGCCAATTCCAGCCGAGCCCCCGAAACCGGCACTTCCAGCTGGAGTTTCGGGGGGCAGCGACTGATCGGGGGCGTTCAGGCGCCGGGAGTGCTCGCCTGACCCCAGCCGACCGGCCTGGTAGTCCTCGAAGGCCTGCATCAGCTCGGCCTTGCTGTTCATCACGAAGGGGCCGTAGGCCGCCACCGGCTCGCGGATCGGCTGGCCGCCCAGGATGAACACGTCGAACGCGCCGTAGCGGGACTCCTGTCCGGCGTCCGCGCTGACAGTGATGCTGTCCCCGGCGCCGAACACGGCCAGCTGGCCCCATTCCAGTGGCCGCTGCTGCGGACCGGCCGTTCCCTTGCCGCCTAGCGCGTAGACCAGCGCGTTGAAGTCCGGTCGCCACGGCAGGGTGAGGCGTGCCCCCGGCGTGAGGGTGGCGTGCACCAGTGTGATCGGAGTGTAGGTGTTGCCCGGGCCGGCCTGCCCGGCCACCTCACCGGCGATCACCCGGACCAGGGCGCCGCCGTCCGGCGAACTGAGCAGAGCCACCTTTCCTGAGGTGATGTCCTGATAACGCGGTGAGGCCATCTTCTTGCTCCGGGGCAGGTTCACCCACAGCTGCAGGCCGTGGAACAGCCCGCCGCTGACCACCAGGTGCTCGGGCGGGGTCTCGATGTGCAGGATTCCGGCCCCGGCCGTCATCCACTGGGTGTCGCCGTTGCTGATCAGGCCGCCGCCGCCGTTGGAGTCGGAGTGCTTCATCTCGCCGTCGATCATGTAGGTGACGGTCTCGAAGCCCCGGTGCGGGTGCCACGGGGTGCCCTTGGGCTCACCGGGGCCGTAGTCCACCTCGCCCATCTGGTCCATGTGGATGAACGGGTCGAGTGCGCGCAGATCGATTCCGGTGAAGGCGCGGCGAACCGGGAAACCCTCACCCTCGAAGCCGCGGGCCGCGGTGGTCACACTCAGCACCGGGCGGGCCTGGCTGGTGGCAGAGTCGATGGCAGGGACCCGCGGCAGGGTCAGCGGGTTCTCCACAGTCAGGGCGGGCATCGCGGGCCTCCAGAGGATTCAGGACCATTGGTCGGCAAGATCAGTGCTCTCGTCAAGGTCGTTGCGCTGGCAACTATTCCCGTTAGGGTGGACAGCGTGCCGGACCTTCCTTGGCTGGACGCCGAAGAGCAGGCAGCCTGGCGGGCTTACCTCGACGGCACCCGGATGCTGCTCAACGAGCTGGAACGCCGGCTCGAGGCGGACGCTGGGATCTCCATGACCGACTACGAACTGCTGGTCCGGTTGTCCGAGGCGCCGGATCAGCGTCTGCGGATGCGTGACCTGGCCGATGCCACGCTTTCCACCCGCAGCGGGGTGACCCGGGCCGTGACCCGGGCGGAGAAGGCCGGCTGGGTGCGGCGGGTGGAGTGCGAGGACGACCGTCGCGGCATGAACGCGTAACTGACCCACGCCGGGCTGGCCAAGCTGGTGGCCAGCGCGCCGGGCCACGTTCAAGCGGTGCGGCAGAACCTGATCGACCGGGTGGACGCCGATCAGCTCTCGCAGTTGCGCCGGATCGGGGAAGCCATCCAGGCCGCCCTGGCGCCTGGCTGAGCTTCCCTTCCGGCCAGCGCGACACCGAGCTGATGAGACTCCGCGAGGACCGCCCTATATGGCTCAAGCCTTGCTCGCGAGTGTCGCAGCGGGCGTGGCTATAGGGTCAAGTAGGCCGAATGGGTGGCCGAAGAGATGGCCATGAAACCGTCAGACGAACTGGTGACCTGGCTGCTCGGCATCGCCGAGGGGGTCGCCGCTTATGGCGATCACGTAGACACCTTGGCTGGGGAGCGGCTGGCTCAGGCCGCCCGGGAGGCGGTCGACCTGTTCTGGGAACAGGCCGGAGACTACCCAGCCGCCGCGCGGCAGCATCGGGACGAGATCTTCGGGTTGCTGCTCAACACTCAGCCGCACGGTGCCCTGCACTGAACTGTGCTTGGGTCAGCCCTGAGTTAGCGCCGACCCGGTTCAGTCAGTCCTCGACCTTGACCCCACGCCAGAACGCGATCCGATCGCGGATCTCCTCGGCGGCCGGCTTCGGTTCGGGGTAGAACCAGGCGGCGTCCTGGTTCTCCTGGCCGTCCACCACCACCGTGTAGTACGACGCCGTGCCCTTCCACGGGCAGACCGAATGGGTACTGCTGGGTTGCAGAGAATCAGGCTTCACCGAGTCGAGTGGAAAATAGTGGTTCCCCTCGACCACGACGGTGTCGCTGGAATCTGCGATGACCGAGCCGTTCCAGATCGCGCGCATTGCACTCCTCACAACGGTTGAGCCTTCATCCTCACCCGGCCCCGGCTCGATCGCACGTCGGGGTTCAGCGGTCTGCCATGCTGCGCTGGGCGACCGCCGGGGGTCCGGAGACTGAGCAGTGGTATGGCTGACCCGGTCTGGAGGCCGAGGCCCCGGCCATCTCCGGCCCGTTCCCGATCGCCGGTGGCGGGTGTTCGGTCGCCGCGGTCACGTGTTCCTGATCGCTGATGCCGAACCAGGAGATGGCCGAGCTGAGCAGCACCAGCCCGATGCAGCACCAGATTGCGATATGGAAACCGTGCGCCATCAGCACCGGATTCTTGTACGCGGCGCCGGTCAGGCCGGTGATCGCGGGGAGCACGGCCACGGCCAGCAGTTGCGCCGTCCGGGCCACCGCGTTGTTCACGCCAGACGCGACTCCGGCGTGCCGGGTCGCTGCCGCGGCCAGCACAGCTGAGGTGAGCGGAGCCACGAAGATGGCCAGGCCGAACCCGAAGACGATCACGCTGGGCAGCACATCGGTCAGGTAGGCGCTGCCCGGGCCGATCCGCAGCATCAGCAGCAGCGCCAACGACACCACCAGCGGCCCCAGCGTCATCGGCCGCCGAGGACCGATCCGGGAGGCCAGATCTCCGGCCCGGGACGAGAGCGTCAGCATGATCACGGTGATCGGCAACAAGGCCGACCCGGCCGCCAGCGGCGACATCCCGACCGAGATCTGCAGCACCAGAGCCAACATGAAGATCTCCCCGCCGATGGCTGCATAGAGCCCGAACGTGACCAGGTTCGCGGCCGTGAACTGGCGGGAGCGGAAGATGTCGAGCGGGATCAGCGGATGCGAGCTGCGATTCTCGATCAGCAGGAAGGCGCCCATCCCGGCAACACCCGCCGCTGCCGCGCCCAGCACCAGTGGTGAGTCTGCGCCACGGCTGGAGACCTCGGTCAGGGCGTAGGTGATCCCGGCCAGCCCCACCACTGCGGCCGCCGCGCCAGTCACATCGAGGTGCCGGGGCGCCTGGTCGTTCAGGGTCTCCGGGACGTGCCGGACGGCGAGGACGGCGACGAACACGCACAGCGGGATGTTGATCAGGAACACCAGCCGCCAGCTGACGTCGAGCAGCAGACCAGCCACCAGAGGTCCGGCGGCGCTGGCCAATCCGCCCAGCCCGGACCATGCACCGATGGCCCGGCCGCGATCCGCCGGGGCGAAGGTGGCTGAGATCATCGCCAGTGAGCCGGGGGTGAGCAGCGCACCGCCGATGCCCTGCAGGGCCCGGGACATGATCAGAACGGTCAGGTTGGGGGCGATCCCGCAGAGCAGGGACGCCAGCCCGAACCAGACCACCCCGATGGTGAAGATGCGCCGGCGGCCGTAGCGATCGCCCAGCGCTCCGCCGAGCAGGATGAGCGCGGCCAGGGTCAGCGAATAGCCGTTGACGGTCCAGGTCAGGCCGGCCACATCGGCGTTCAGATCCCTGCCTATGGTGGGCAGCGCGACGTTCACCACGGTGGCGTCTAGGCTGACCACGCCACTGCCGAGCACCGCCGCGGTGAGCACCCATCGCCCGGCAGCCGTGTTCAGCCGCAGTCCTGCATCCGCCATAGGCCGATTGTGAACCCTGGTCCAGCCAGCTCCATGGCGCGGGTCCGGTGTGGCGCGGTTGTGGCGCGGTTGTGGCGGTTGTGGCGCGGTCGTAGCGCGGTCAAAGTGCCCGCACTCAAGAGGTGGGGCGGGTCAGGCCACCTGGAACGACCGCTTGGACAGGCCCATCCAGAATCCGTCCACCTTCTGGTCGGACGGAGCCTCCGGATCCGCCGCCGCGCCCAAGGTCACGAACAGCGGCGCGAAGTGCTCGATGGTCGGATGCGCGTAGGGCATGCCTGGCGCCGACTGAAAGTTGGCCAGCGCGTCCACGTCACCCCGGGCCAAGGCTTCCTGCGCCCAGAGATCGAACTCGGCCGACCACCCCGGCGCCTGGGCGTCGAGACGGAAGTCGCGCAGGAAGGGCAGGCCGTGGGTCATGAACCCGGAGCCGATCACCAGCACCCCCTCCTGCCGCAGCGGACGCAACAGCCGGCCGATGTCCATCAGGCGGGCCGGATCGAAGGAGGGCAGCGACAACTGCAGCACCGGGATTCCGGCCTCCGGATACATGATCTTCAGGGGCACCCAGGCGCCGTGGTCCAGGCCTCGTCGGGGATGCACATGAACCGGCTCCGTGTCCGGCATCACGGCCGCCACCCGGTGGGCCAGCGCGCTGGCATCGGGGGACGGATAGGTCATCCGGTAGTACTTCGGGTCGAAGCCACCGAAGTCGTAGACCAGTGGCGTCGCGGCACCGGTCGCGCTGAGCGCCAGCGGCGCCGACTCCCAGTGTGCGGACACGATCAGGATCGCCTGCGGCCTGGGCAGGCTGGCGGCCCACTGCTCGAGCTGGCCCGTCCAGATCGCATCGTCCAGAAGCGGCGGCGCACCGTGACCGATATACAGAGCGGGCAACTCCAGCTGTTCTGGTTTCGCCGCAGAAGCCGTCGCGGTGCTGGGCTGCGCCATGAGTTCTCCTTGTGGTGCTGCGGACGGGCTCATGGTCCGGCAACAATGGTTGAAGCGTCAATCTTCCCTGGGACTCACGGATCCTGAACCGGCGATCGCTTCGGCCTCGATCTCGATCTTCCAGCGCGGATCGAGCAGCCCGGCCACGATCACCATCGTCGAGACCGGCCGGATGTGGCCGAACACCGCCCCGTGGGCGCGTCCGGCGGCGTCCACCACCGTCTCGTCGGTCACGTACATCCTGGTCCGGACCACGTCCTGAACGGACGAGCCGAGCTCCGACAGGGCCCTGGCGATGATCTCGAGGCAGCGCCGGGCCTGCGCGCCCGGATCCGGATCGACGGTGCCATCCGGCCAGATCGGCGCCGTCCCGGCCACCTGGATGACTGATCCGGCCCGGACCGCCCGGCAGTAGCCGTACACGCCTTCCAGCGGGGCTCCGGACGAGATCGAGCGGCGCTGCCACTGTTCATCCAGCTGTGACGCTCCATTCACAGTGTTGTCCTCATCGGCCGGGCCAGGAGTCATACGCTCCTCGCGTGGAGAGCGCGACATGAGCCACGCGCCCACTCTCACTCTGCAACAGCGGCTGGCCGGGGGGCCACCGGTCCGGCATGGCCACTCGGCCGGATACCGCCGTCTGGTGCTGACCGGCGGTGAGCCGCACCTGGTCCGTCCTGATCTGGCCGGCCAGTCCGTTGCTGCTGCGCTGAGGTCGAGCCAGGGGCAGCGACCGGACCGGCGGGGCCTGCTGGCCCTCGCCCATCTCACGGATCTGCAGCTGGCGGACGTGCAGTCACCGACTCGCTTCGAGTTCTTCCACCACCGGATGAATGATCCGCGCTTCGCCAAGCTGGTGCCCGTGCATCGGCCGCAGGAAGCGCTGACCGCGCATTCGGCCCGGGCGATGATCGACACTCTGAACCGGTTGCACGAGCATTCGGGTACGCCATTGACCGGAAGCGGGCTGAGCCTGGCGGTCACGACTGGGGATGCGATCGACAACGCCCAGTGGAACGAGTTGCGGGCCTTCCTCGCCCTGATGGACGGCGGACTGGTGCGGATGAAGCGACCCGGCACCGGTTACCGCGGCGTGCAGTCGCTGGACTGGCCGGACGACATCTTCTGGCGCCCGGACGGCGACGGCCTGGCCGGCCCCGACCTGTTCCGGGCCGGCTACGCCTTTGGCCACCGGCCCGGCCTGATCGAAGCGGCCCTGGCCGACTTCCGGACCGGCGGGCTGCGGCTGCCCTGGCTGGCCTGTTACGGCAATCACGAGGCGCTGATCCAGGGTGTCGCAGTTGTGACCCCGGAGCTGGCCGAGGTGATGGTCGGTGATCGGAAGCCGACCCGGATGCCCGCCGGCCTGGATCTGGAGGACGCGCTGGAGGTGTTCACCGCCCGGGCCCACACCCTGATCGGCACGGATCTGCACCACGTCGATGCCGATCCCGACCGGCGCCCGATCAGCCGGTCCCAGTTCGTCGAGGCCCATTTCAGCAGTGGAGCCCAGCCGGACGGGCACGGCTTCAGCTCCCGGAACCGGCTGGATGGGACGGCCTACTACTGTCACGACGTCGACGCCGAGCGTGGGTCCGGGGTCCGGCTGATCGCGCTGGACACCACCTGCCTGACCGGATCCGCCGACGGCTGCGTCGATCCCGGGCAGTACGGCTGGCTGGAGCGGGCCCTGGCCGAGGTGCACTCCGCCTATACGGGTGCGGATGGCTCCCCGGTGCGGACCGGTAATCCCGACCGGCTGGTGATCCTGTTCTCCCACCACGGCCTGGACACGCTGACCAGCACCAGAACCGGCCTGACCGTGGACGGCGCCCCTGCGCTCGGCGGCCCCGCCCTGCTGGCCCTGCTGCACCGCTTTCCGAACGTGGTGCTCTGGCTCAACGGCCACACCCACACCAACGGTGTCCGCGCCCGGCCCAACCCCCATCAGCCCGGCCGCGGCTTCTGGGAGGTCACGACCTGCGCCATCGTCGACTGGCCGTGCCAGTCCCGGATCGTCGAGCTGATCGACGAGGGCGAGGGAGTGCTGTCGATCGCCTGCACGATGATCGACCACGAGGGAGCCGTGGTGCCGGACGAGGGCAAGCGGCTGGGCCCGCGCCAGCTGGCTGGACTGCATCGGGAGATCGCGGGCAACGTGCCGTGGGCCGGATTTGACTCCCATCACGCTGGAACCCCGTCCGACCGCAACGTGATCCTGCCGTTGCGGGCGCCGTTTTCGTTGCGATAGCCCGCGAATCCTTCCGTTTCGCACGGATCCCGCTGCTGGCGGTCCTTTGAGCCACGCACCCGCCTGGCGCGACCGGCAGCCGGCGCTCAGGGCGTGTGAATGGCCGATCGAAATCCTCAAGACGACCGCAAGGCGAACGATGAGGTAATCAGTTTCTGGTGACGGAGGGTGCAATGGAAACCACGACCATGCAGGAGCCCGGGGCGATCGGGAGCACGACGGCGCAACAGCGCAGGTGGATGGGCGTCGGAAGGTCCGCGGACGCTGATTCCCGGCAGGCCGCGGTCGAGGCGGCCCAGGCTGCCCTGATCGGACCCGAACCGAAGCTTCTGATGGTGTTCTCGGGGATCGACCATGACCCCAAAGTGCTGGTTGAGGCGTTTCGGGAGCTGTCCCCCGGTATCCCGCTGATCGGCTGCACGACCCACGGCGAGATCGGTCCAGGCGGACCTACCGACGGCTCGGTCACCGTGGCCGCGATCGGGGGTGCCGGGCTCAGCGTGCGGACCAGGACCGCAGAGAACGTGAATGGAAGGCAGCGGGAAGCCGGCGCCGACGTCGCAGCCAGCGCTGCTGACCTGGCCGCCTACCCGCACCGTGTGCTGCTCCTGCTCACCGACGGGCGGATCCGCGACCAGGAATCCATCCTGCGCGGCGCCTACAGCGTCCTCGGCGCGGCGGTGCCACTCTTCGGTGGCGCGTCCGCGGATGGCTGGCGGATGACCGGTGGCTACCTGTTCAGCAGCGACGGTGTCTTCACCGACGCCGTGCTGGGCGTGACCATCGGGTCGGAAGCGCCGCTGTCCGTCGCGGTCCGGCACGGCTGGGACCGGGTCGGGGAGCCGATGGTCGTGACCAGCGCCGGCAACGGCCGGGTCTACACCCTCGATGATCGCCCAGCCCTGGACGTCTATCTGGACCGGCTCGGGGCGCCCCCAGAGGCGTACGTCGATGAGGAGGCGTTCCAGCAGTTCGCCCTCCCGCGCCCGCTCGGCGTGCAGCGCCGTAGCGGTCTTGAGGCGCGCAATCTGAGCACCGAGGTCGACATCGAAGGCCGCTCCATAGGTGGTGGCAACGCGATCGACCATGGCGGGCTGACCTGGGCGATGGCCGGTTCCGAGGAGTCCATCCTGGTCGCCACCGACGAGGCCTGCAAGGCCGCGATCGACGGCTTGCAGGGCGCGGCGCCAGTCGGCCTGCTGACCTTCAGCTGTGCCGCGCTGCGGGCGGTCCTGGGCGACGAGGGCATCCGCCGCGAAGGTGCGCGGATCGGCGAATCGGCTGGTAGCACGCCGTTCGCCGGCTTCTACACCTACGGCGAGATCGCGCGCACGCGTGGCATCGACGGCTTCCACAACCAGACCCTTGCTGTTCTCGCCATCGGCTGACCATGCCCGACGACGCCGCATCGTTGCATGTCCAGCAGCTGCTCGAGCTGCTGGCGGCGATGACGTCATTGTCGGACGAGGAGGCGGCGGTCCGGGCCGCCGCTGAGCGGGCCGCGATGGCGCTGGAGGCGGAGGTGTGTGCCGTCGTCCTCGGCGACCAGGTCAGTGCTTCAGTGGGCTATCCGAGCGGACAGGTCCCGGCCTATGCGGATCTGGCCGCCATCGCCGACCGGAAGAGTGACCACCTCGACGTGCCCGGCCTGGGCGAATGCTCAGCCGTGGCGGCCGCCTGGGGAGGCAGCCAGCCGGGCAGCCTGGTGCTTGCCCGTTGCGGCGACGACCCCTTCTCCGCGCCCGAGCGCAGCATGGTTCGCGGCATGGCCCGGACCCTGGAGCTGACCCTGCGCATGCTGCGTACGCTGCAGGCCGAGACCGAGATGCGCGAGCGCAGCGACCGTCAGGCAGCCGAGAACGCCGAGCTGGCCGAGTCTCTGCGAGAACAGCAGCAGCTGCTGGTGCGGCTGTCGGTGATCCAGCGGGCGATCTCCCGCCGGGAGCCGCTGGAGCAGATCCTGGAGACCATCACGGCGGCCGCGCACGAGCTGCTCCGCGTTGATGTCGTCGGCCTGTGGATGGTTGACCCGGACGCGCCGGACCGGGCGAAGCTGCGCTCGACGGTGGGCCTGCCCGTGACGCGGCTGCCGTCGCTGCCCCTGAACGAGGCCGGCGCCGCTGGCCAGGCGATGCTCAGCGGTGACGTCGCGGTGTTCACCGGATACGAGTCCGCCTCGCCGTCGATCAATGAACTGACCGGTGGGCGGCTGCAGGCGTCGATGGCGGCACCGGTGCACGAGAACAACCGGATCGTCGGCGGACTGCTGGTCGCGTCGTACCGGCCTGAGCGGCGGTTCAGCGCCAAGGACGAGCACACGCTGCGGACGTTCGCCCAGAACGTCAGCCTCGCCCTGACCGATGCACACACCCTGCAGCAGGTGCATCTGGCTGCCCACGACGCGCTCACCGGGCTGGCCAGCCGGGGCCTGTTCCTGGAGCGGTTGACCGAGCAACTGACCGCCGGCCAGCCAGGTGCGCTGCTCTTCGTCGACCTGGATCGCTTCAAGGAGGTCAACGACACCCTGGGCCATGCGGCTGGCGACCAGCTCCTGGTGGTGACGGCCGAGCGGATCCGCTCCGAACTGCGCGCCAGCGACCTTGCCGGGCGCTTCGGCGGCGACGAGTTCGCGGTGCTGATGCGGGGCACGACCATGCAGGATGCGATCAAGGTTGGCGAGCGGCTGGTCCGGTCCCTGAGCGAGCCGATCCTGATCGACGGGCGGCGGATCGGCGTCGGTGCCAGCGTCGGCATCGCGATGAGCACCACCGGGCAGGAGTCGGCCCAGCTGATGCGACAGGCCGACATCGCGATGTACCAGGCCAAGCGCAACGGGCGCGACCGCTGCGAGGTGTTCACCGGAGCGCTGCTCCCGGACTTCGCTGCCAGCTAGCGGCCCAGCCTTTCGCGCGGGCAGATCTGCCGGGCTCGCCGGGCGTTCCTGACCGAAATGTCCGCTCAGTGCTCTAGCGGTAGGCCTCGAAGCCGTAGCGAATGGCCAGCCCGAGACCGACCGCGGCGATCAGCACCCGCAGCGGCCGATCCGGGCTGCGCCGCAGCACCATCGGCCCGAGTCGTCCGCCGATCATCGTGCCGGCGCCCATGCTGATCGCCGCCGTCCAGTGCACCGGCCCGAACAGTCCGAAGTAGACCGCGGCAATCCCGTTGGCCAGAAAGAGCAGCACCGTCCGGGTAGCGCTGACCCGAGCCAGATTGTCGCCGGTCAGCAGCAGCAACAGGCCGATCATCAGCACTCCGGCCGCCGCGCCGAAGTATCCGCCGTAGACCGAGACGAAGAAAGTGCCGATCCACAGCCAGCGATCATGTCGCCGGACCGGCTCCGGCGCCGATGGATGGGGCACTCCGGCCGTCTCACTGTCACCTCCGGGCAACGGTGCCGGACGCGGGCGGACCAGTACAGCGATCGAGCCCAGCCCGATCAGCCAGGGCACAACCTTGGCGAAGGCCGCGGACGGCGTGAACAGCAGCAGCGAACCGCCGGCCACACCACCCAGGACGGCCGGGACCGCGAGCCGGAGCACCCGGTCACGCTGACCGCGCAGTTCCGGGCGGGAGCCCTGGATACCGCCGACGCCGATCCCGACCAGCGATACCGTGTTCGTGACGTTGGCCGCGACCGGGGCCAGACCGGCGGCGATCAGAGCCGGATAGCTGACCAGAGACGCCAGCCCGGTCACCGTTCCGACCAGCCCGGCCGCCACTCCGGCCAGCCCGAGCAGGCCCAGCGTCTCCAAAGTCATGGGATGAATTGTCGCAGACGCCGAACAGCCTCAGGATGGGCCGGTGAGCATGAACGCCGCGTCTCCGCCCAGCGCCGAGCTGCATCTGCACATCGAGGGCACCATCGAGTCCGGCCTGCTGGTCGAGCTGGCCCGGCGCAACGGCGTCCCGCTGCCGTCCTATGACCCACAGGTCCTGACCGGGCGATACGAGGACTTCACCGACCTGCAGTCATTTCTCGATGTCCACTACGCGAATCTCGCTGTGCTGCGAACAGAATCGGATTTCTATCAGCTGGCTTCGGCCTATCTGCATCGAGCCGTCGCGGCCGGGGTCCGGCGGGCCGAGGTGTTCTTCGATCCGCAGACCCACGTCGGGCACGGCGTTCCGCTGGAGGCGGTGATCGATGGCCTCAGCGCAGCCTTCGCCGACGCCCGCCGCGATCTGGGCATCTCCTGCGACCTGATCCTCTGCTTCCTGCGTGACATGGGTCCGGTCGCCGCCGAAGAGATCCTTCGAGCCGCCCTCCCGTTCCGCCAGCACTTCATCGGGGTCGGCTTGGACTCGACTGAGATCGGCTACCCGCCGTCACTTTTCGCTGGCGTGTACCAGCTGGCGGCCAGTGAGGGCCTGCACCTGGTCGCGCACGCCGGAGAAGAGGCGGGCCCGGACTACGTCTGGCAAGCACTGGATCTGCTGGCCGTCGAACGCATCGACCACGGCATCCGGGCGATGGAGGATCCGGCCCTGGTGGCCCGGCTGCGGGAGCAGCGGATCCCGCTGACGGTCTGCCCATTGAGTAACGTGCGCCTGAAAACCGTTGACGCACTTGAGGATCACGTTCTGCCCCGGATGATCGCCGAAGGACTGGTGGTCACCATCAACAGCGACGACCCGGCGTATTTCGGCGGCTATGTGGACGCCAACTACGCGGCGGTGGCGGCTGAATGGCAGCTGGGACGCCGGCATCTGGCCACGCTGGCCCGCAACTCGTTCGAGGCCAGTTTCATTGATGCCGCCGCCCGTTCGGGCTTCATGGCCGAGGTGGATGCCTGGGAGTCCTCCGCCCAGCCGAGATTCCGGTGACCGCTCAGCCTTGAGGTCCGCGACAGCGGCGCTGATCCGGGGTCACGGATCACTGATCGGCGCTCCCAGCGCTTCGGAGATGAAACGCATCGCGGGCGCCGCCTGCTGCCGATCGAACTCCGGGCTGGCGTGACCGAAACCCGGCAGGATCTCCAGCTGGGTGCGGACTCCCTTCTGCTGCAGCGCCCGGGCGAGTTCGGCCGACTGCCGATCGGGAACGGTGCAGTCGTCGCGCCCATGAGTGATGAAGAACGGCGGAATGGACGACGCAGCGGCGACGTAATGGATGGGGCTGGCCTTTCTGGCCTGCTGAGACCTGGAGGTGAGCTGGCCACCGAGATAGCGGGATTCCGGTGAATCGGGGACATCGTGCCGATCTGGGATATCTGGACAGTGCCGATCGGCCGCGAACTGCTCGTCCATGGCCAGCAGATCGGCCGGCCCGTAGAAGTCGGCGACCGCCTGGACCGCACTGGACACGCCGGCACTGCCCAGTTCGGGATCGTCGAACGAGCCGGAGTCGGCCGTCAACCCGATCAGGGCAGCCAGGTTGCCGCCGGCCGAAAAGCCCCAGACGGCGAAACGGCCCGGATCCAGGCCGTACTGGCCTGCATGCGCCCGCAGCCAGCGGACCGCGGCTTTCGCGTCCACGATCGCCGCCGGAAAGCTGGCTTCACCTGACAGCCGGTAGTTGATGCTGGCCACCGCGTACCCCTGGGCCCGCAACGGGGCGACCATCCACTCCAGATCCCGCTTGTCCCCCATCATCCAGCCGCCCCCGTGAATAGTGATCACCAGTGGAACTGGGACACCAGTTCGATTGGGCAGCAGCAGGTCCAATCGCTGAGCCGGGGATTGGAGAGCATAACTGAGATCGATCTTGGCCTCCTCGGGACCGGTCACCGCCCGCGATTCAGGCGTTTGTGACCCACCCCCGCCGCAACCGGCCAGCAGCAGAGGGAACAGAGTGACCACAGTGGCGGCAAGCCTGCGCTGGGCCCGGATCTGCGCTGTAGCCATGAAATTCATCGTGTCACGCACACCTGAGCGATAGCTGAGATCGAGCCCGGCGCCGCTCGGAGTGGCTGATCAGCGCAGGCCGAGCACGTCCATCGGCGGATGCGGGGACTCCTGCGCGCTGGCGTCGTCCACCGCCACCGCACCGGCTACGAACCGATCCAGGTCTTCGCCGTCCAGCAGCCGGGCGGGAAAGGGATCGCCGGCCGTTGCTCGCGAAAGCTTTTCCCCAGCAAGCGGGCTCGAGCCAGCGATCAGCAACAGGTTGCCGAAACGCCGCCCTCGCAATACCCCCGGTGATGACACCAGCGCGCTGGTACTGAACACGGTTCGCGCGGTGGCCACCTGAGAGCGACTGAACCGCAGCCGCCCTCCGTCAGCGAGATTGGCCGCGTAGCAGCCGCTGTGCCGAAGCACCCGAGCCACCTCGGCGACGAACTCAACGCTGGTCAGATGCCCGGGTGTCTGGGCCCCCTGGAACACATCCAGCACGATCAGGTCCGCGCTGTGATCCGGCAGGGTCTGCAGCACATCCCGGGCATCACCGATTCGGATGCGGATGCCCTGGATCCGAATGCCATTGGCTAGCAGGGGAAGCCGATCCCGGACCAAGTCGATGAGCCGGCCATCCACCTCAACCACCCGCTGCGACGATCCCGGCCGGGTGGCCGCGATGTACCGGGCCAGGGTCAGGGCGCCGCCGCCCAGATGGACCACTCGAAGCGGCTGCCCAGCCGGCGCGGTCAGGTCAACCAGGTGCCCGAGCCAGCGGACGTATTCGAACTCCAGATAGCCGGGATCGTCCAGATCAACGTGGGACTGCGGGATGCCGTCGATGCTCAGGGTCCAGCTGTGAGGACGATCCGGGTCAGGGATGAGTTCGGCCTGGCCCTGGCCGATCGGAACGACGTCGGCATGTCGATCCCGGCCCATCCCGCCGATGTTACCGATCGCTGACGCTGCTGACTGGTGGGCGGCTGATCAGCGGCTGATCAGTGGTGGTGATACTGATGCACCACGGCGTGTCCCTTGCCGCGCGCGATCATCGCCCGGTTGACCGGCACGGTGATGGTGAAGGCGACCACCAGTGACAGCGCCAGGCTGGCCCAGAACAGGGCATCAGTCAGGCCGGCCGTCATCGCACCCGGCACGACCAGCACCACCTCGTTGTCCATGATCTCCATGGTTACCCCCCAGGGGTATATTCCGGCGGCTCAGGGCTTTTTCTGCCGCCAGGCCCGTTCGAACGGAAGCCGCCAGGCGTGCGGGGCGATCAGCTGATGGATCGCGTTCGGTCCCCAGCTCCCCGGCGAGTACGACTTCACCGGCGGCGGGTCGTCGAGCAACGGCTGAGACCGTTCCCACAGACTTTCGATGCCTTCCGCGGTGGTGAACAGGGTGTGATCGCCGCGCATGGCGTCCAGGATCAGCCGCTCATACGCCTCCAGCACGTCCCCGGCCCGTTCGGTCTCATGGGTGGAGAACTGCATGCTCAGCTTGTCCAGTTTCATGCCCGGCCCGGGCCGCTTGCCGTAGAACGACAGCGACACCTTGGAATCCTCGGCCAGGTCGAAGGTCAGGTGGTCCGGACCGGCCGAGCCGACGCCGGAGTTGGGCGGGAACATAGTTCGCGGCGCCTCCTTGAACGCGACCGAGATGATCCGCATGCCTTCGGCCATCTTCTTGCCGGTGCGCAGGTAGAACGGCGTTCCGGCCCAGCGCCAGTTGTCGATTCCCACCTTCAGGGCGATGAACGTCTCGGTGTCGGAGTCGCGGGCAACGCCTTCCTCACCGAGGTAGCCGCTGTACTGGCCCCGGACGACATTGTGCGGTTCCACCGGCAGCAGCGAGCGGAAGACCTTGTTCTTCTCCTCGCTGATCGCCCGTGGTTCCAGCGCAGTGGGCGGTTCCATCGCCACGAACGCCATCACCTGGAACAGGTGAGTCACCACCATGTCCTTGTAGGCGCCGGTCGACTCGTAGAAGTTGGCCCGCCGGTCCAGGCCCAGGGTCTCAGGGATGTCGATCTGGATGTGATCGATGAAGTTGCGGTTCCAGATCGGCTCGAACAGTCCGTTGGCGAACCGGAAGGCGAGGATGTTCTGCGCCGCCTCCTTGCCCAGGAAGTGGTCGATCCGGAAGATCTGGGTCTCGTGGAAGGTCTCGTGCACCTGGTCGTTCAACGAGATGGCGCTGTCCAGGTCGGTGCCGAACGGCTTCTCCATGATCACGCGCGACTTCTCGACCAGCTTGGCGTCCCGCAGCATTCCGATCACCGACAGCGCGGCCTTGGGCGGGACGCTCAGGTAGTGCAGGCGGTTCACCTCGGGGCCGAGTTCCTCCTCGGCGCTGGCCACCGCCGCCGACAGGGCCTCGGGCCCAGCGCTCTGCGGGACGTAGACCAGCTTGCTGGCGAAGCTGTTCCACTCCTCGGGCGATAGCTTGTGCTGGCCGAACTCCCGCACCGCGGTCTCGGCGAAGGTGCGGAAGGTGTCGTCGTCATAGTCTTCCAGCGACGTGCCGATCACCCGGAGCTCGGGCGCCAGGGCCGAACTGGTCAGATGAGCCAGGCCCGGCAGAAGTTTCCGCCGGGCCAGGTCACCGGTCGCGCCGAACAGCACGATGACATGAGGCGGCAGAGTATCGACGCCGCCGCGCCGCGGACGTGACCCAGGGGCCGGGTAGGAGATGGTCTGAGCTCGGTTGGTCGCCACGTCCCCAAGGATCGCACTTCCACGCCACAGTTGGCGATGCACGGGACACGGCGCCGCGCCCTGGTGCAGATCTTTCCGCAGATCGCCGCGGCCGCATCGGGTCACCGATCCGCGTTTCTGGCCGGGCCGGAAAACTGCGCCCCCGCGCCAGCTCCGGCCCGGCTCAGATCTTGGGCCTACCAGTACATCAGCGCCGTCGTGGCCGACTGGCCCGAGTAGTAGCAGCGCAGCCGGACCACGTACTCGCGTCCGGACTGGAGCTCGAGCCGCAACTGGGCGTTGGAGTCGTCCCCGCTGTCATCGTCGCCGTTCACGAAGGTCAGCTCGGTGCCGGCCTTCTCGAACAGCCCGATGACGGTGTCGCTGGCTCCAAATGTGCCGATCGTGTACGTGCGAGTGGTGGCGGGCTTGATCAGGTAGTCGATCTGCTGGCCGGGGCTGAGCTGGGCGGCGACGGAGGCGAACGGCTCCAGCACCGCCAGGTCGTCCGGCCCGCCCATGCTGGGATACCACGACAGCATGAACTGCTTGTCCAGATCGGACAGCCCACCGGGTGGGTGGACGCCGCCGGCGAAGTCGGCCGGCTGAATGATCAGGCCGGCTGGGAAGTCGTACTCCATCACTGACTTCCAATCCCATTGGGAGCCGGTGACTTCGGCGGTACTGAGCTTCTTCAGCACGTTGTTGAACGTGGTCTCGTGGGACCAGTTGTTCGGCGGTGCGGCCAAGAAGTCGTACACCGCCTGCTCGTTCCAGACGATGCCGGCGTAGGGGTTCTGATGCTCGTGCGGCATGCCCAGCGTGTGGCCGATCTCGTGCAGTGCGGTGGTGGCGCCGTAAGCGTCGGTCAGATCCCAGCCGAAGTTCATCGTCCGGTCGTTCTTCGGTGGGTCCAGAATGTCGCGGCCGACGTAGGACCAGGAGCCGTCGCTCTGGTCGTAAGCGATCCGGATCTCGGCCGCGTCGATCGTGGTCACTTCGGTGAAGACGAGGCCCACGCCCAGCGCTTTCCAGGTGCTGAACGCCTGGCGGATCGCGGCGCGCTGATTCTCTGGCACCGCCCAGCTGGACGCAGAGCCGTCGCTGGGGCTGGAACCGAAGAAGTAGTAGTGCAGCTGCGTGCCATTGAGCCACTTGGTCTGGCCACGGATGATGGCCCGCTGCCGTTCGTCAGAGGCCGGCGACGGCAACGGACGGAGGATGCGGGGTTTGACGGCGCAGTAGCCGCGGGCCTGCACCGGCGCCTGCGGCGGGCCGGGTTGAGGCTCGGCCGGGGGGCGGCTTCCGGCCGCGCCGGCGGCTTCGGTGCGGGCTGCCATGGTGCTGGGGACTTCGGTCGCGCTGAGGTGGCTGGTCTTGGCAGGCATGGGAACGCCTCCGCTGGATGAGACGACCGACGGTGATGGCCTCGGTCGAGGTGATGCCTGTCCAGAGCGCGCCGGGGCCGGTCTGATACGTCGCGATAGATTCGGCTCCTTCCGATTTCTAGGTACAGCTCGCAGAGATCAGGCGGAGGTGGCCGTGACGCCGCAGGCGCTCATCGTCGTGGTCGCCGACGAGCGTCCGCTCCGGGATGCCCTGGTCGCCGATCTGGAGCGGCGGTTCGGGGCTGACTATCAGGTTTCTGGTGAGGCCTCGGATGGCGCGTCGCTGCGCCTGGCCCAGTACGCCGCCCATCGGCAGGACGTCGCTGTGGTCATCGCCGCGGCACAGCTGCCAGCCGGTGGGGTGACCGGTACCGAGTTGCTGGCCGGCGTGCGAGCGCTGCATCCGCTGGCCCGGCGGATCCTGCTGGTGGAACGCGGGCAGTGGCGGGGGCACCCGGTGCAGCAGGCGATGGTGCTGGGGCAGGCCGACTCCTACCTCTTCGTGCCCTGGGCCCCCCGGGAGCCGTGGCTGTATCTGCCCATGAGCGAGGCGCTGGCGGATTGGAGCCGGGCCAGGCCCACCCCTGACATCGCCATCACGCTGATTGGCGACACCGGCCAGCGGTCGCACGAACTGCGGGACATGTTCTCCCGGGCCAGCATTCCGTTCGCATTCCATGATCATGAATCGAAATCGGGCCGGGCCGAACTGGCGCGACTGCACCGCAGCGGTGACCGGCGGCCGGTGGTTGCGTTCTTCTCCGGGCAGCTACTGGAAAATCCCAGTGACGCCGACGTGGTCGCCGCCCTGGGATTTTCCAGTGATCCGGAGGATCGCAGCTGTGACGTCGCCGTACTTGGGGCTGGTCCGAGCGGTCTGTCGGCGGCGGTCTATGCGACCTCCGAAGGGCTCAGTACCACCGTTATCGACCCGGGGGTGCCCGGCGGCCAAGCCGGCACCAGCTCCATGATCCGCAACTACCTGGGCTTTTCCCGCGGAGTCAGCGGAGCGGACCTGACCAACCGGGCGGTCGAGCAGGCGTGGCTGTTCGGAACTGACATGTTGCTTGCCCAGCGGGCCGTATCGATCTCGGCCGACGGCGACTGGCGCGTCGTCGTTACCGCGGACGGCGGGCGATTTCGTGCCCGGGCGGTCATCGTTGCCATTGGAGTGACCTGGCGCCGTCTCCAGGTGCCCTCGCTGGAGAAGTTGCTCGGCACGGGCGTTTTCTACGGAGCTGCGGGGTCGGAGGCGGACGCCATGGCTGGGCGCCAGGTCGTGGTGGTCGGTGGCGGCAATTCCGCCGGGCAGGCCGCCATCCATCTGGCCCGGCGGGCGGCCGGCGTAACTGTCGTCGTCCGGCGCCGCTCGCTGCGCGAGACCATGTCCCGCTACTTGATCGCCGAGATCGAGGCGGCCTCCAACATCACCGTGCGGCCCGGCTCGGAGGTGGTCCAAGGCCTGGGGGCAGGCCAGCTGGAGGCGGTGGTGCTCCGGAACCGAGCTTCCGGTCACACTGAAAGTGTCCCTGCGGCAGCGCTTTTTGCGATGATCGGGGCGGAGCCACAGACCGGGTGGCTGAAGGACGCGGTTGCGCAGGACGACGGCGGCTACATCCTGACCGGGCCGGACATCCCAGCCGGCGCGTGGGCCTTGACCCGGTCGCCCCTGTTCGCCGAAACCAGCCTGCCGGGCGTCTTCGCGGTGGGTGATGTGCAGCACGGCTCGACCAAGCGGGTGGCTACCTCCGTCGGTTCAGGCGCGGTCGCGGTCCAGCAGGTGCACCAGTACCTGGCTGGGCTCCCCCGTGCGTCCTGAACCCTGAGTTGTCCTAAGCCGCCGTGGAGAACCCGTGGTGTACGCGGGTGTGAATGGCCTGTAGGTATGCGGCCTCGGCGGGCGGGAAAGGTCCGCCCGCGAGGTCGCACGCCTCGCAGCTCATCAGTACGAAACTTTCGCCCACCACGGGAAGCGCGTCGGGACTGGGGTGGAGTTGCAAGCCTGCCGAGGTTGCCAGTAAAGAGTGTGTCGTCATCGAGCACCCCTAAATCCGGGCTTATCCTTCAATATTCTGAACCTGGATCAGAGTGATCAGAGTGACACAGATCGTCCCGGGAATGAACAAGCTCTGAACAGGGGGGCGCCGAGCGGTGCTTCTACCCCGCCAGCCGGTCAGGCTTGAGCGGCGTCACCGGCTGGTCGTCCTCCTGAGCTGGACGAGGCGCCGGATGTTCGACCAGGGCCAGCACCCGGCTGGCCATGAACCGGGCCGTTCGCACCGAAGTGCCGCCCCGGGTCACCTCCGACACTTCCACCACGCCACGCCCCTGAGACACCTCGACCCTGCGTCCCGCCCGGGTGGCAACCACGTCGTAGGTCTTGGTGGCTCCCGAACCCGCATCGATAACGATCTCTACCCGGTCACCCTTCATGGCGGCCACCCCTCACATCAAATCCATTATCTGATATAACTCCGGCGCAGGTGTCTGCTGTTCCCGCATCCACGTGCACTTTTGTACATATGTTCGAATCTTGGCTGATAGTGCGCTCGTGACTTCCTCGTGCTCTGATGGGCCCATGAATCAGCCCGAGCCCAGCCCTCAGTCCCGCAACGAACCAGAGGCCGGCCATGGGTCGCCGCTGTCGCAGCCGGAAGGGTTGAACGCGGGGTCGGCCTCAGCCAGCCGTGAGGACGGGAGCGATCGGAGTCCGGCGCGCCGGGACCAGACCGACGGCCCGCACGCCGATCACGAGGCGCCGAGCTTCACGATGGATGGCGAGCCGGTCGATGAGCCGGCCAGCGACCGGGCCGGCGGGGATGAGCTGGCCGGCGCGCCGGGCGCGGATCCGCGGGAGCCGTCCGCCGAGCACGGAGCGTCCGGTCAGGACAGCGGCAGCATGGAGTAGCCGGGCATCAACGCCCGCCGCGGGCACACTAAGGTCAGTGCTGAGCCGTTCTACACCGTTTTGGGAGTGCAAGCATGGGCAAGCTGACCGTCAGTGCAACGGGTGCAGAGCCGGTGGAACTGCACTACACCGATCAGGGCTCAGGCAGCCCGGTGGTGCTGATCCACGGCTGGCCGCTGTCCGGCCGGACCTGGGAGCCGCAGGTGCTGGCCCTGACCGAGGCGGGTTATCGGGTGATCACCTACGACCGGCGCGGTTTCGGCCAGTCCACCCAGCCCTGGGACGGCTACGACTACGACACCTTCGCGGCCGATCTGGACGCGTTGATGACCCACCTCGATCTGACCGGCGCCACCCTGGCCGGCTTCTCGATGGGTGGCGGTGAGGTGGCTCGGTACATCGGCACCCACGGGACCTCCCGGATCGCGAAAGCCGTTCTGATCGGCGCGGTTACGCCCTACTTGTTCAAGTCGGACCAGAATCCGGACGGCGGCGTGGATGAGGCCACCATCCAGCAGATCCAGGGTGGCATCCGGGCCGACCGGATCGCCTTCTTCCAAGGCTTCCTGCAGGCGTTCTTCGGCGCCGGCGACAAGACCGATCTGGTCAGCGAGCCGCAGAAGGGCTATGCCCTGTCGATCGCCTCGATCGCCTCGCCCAAGGGAACGATCGACTGCGTGGACGCCTTCGCCCGCACCGACTTCCGCGCCGACATCGCCAAGTTCAGCATTCCAACGTTGGTCATCCACGGTGACAGCGATGCCATCGTGCCCTTCGAGGCCAGCGGGAAGCGAACCGCGGAAAGCATTCCCGGCGCCATCCTGCACGTGGTCAAGGGCGGCCCGCACGGTGTGATCACCAGCCATCCGGACGAGGTGAACAAGGTCCTGCTGGACTTTCTGGGCAGCTGAGGAGCAGACCGGTCAGGTTCGGATGTACTGGCCCGGGCCCGGTTCCAGCACCGGATAGGCGGCACTGCCCAGGCCGGGCGGATCAACCAGCTCACCCGAGTGCTGATCGGACCAGTCGGCCCAATCCTCCCACCAGGAGCCAGGTTTGCGGGTCGCCCCGGTGCGCCACTGTTCCGGATCGGCCGGTACCTCCCCGGACACCATGTACCAGGCCTTCGGGTTGGGCGGGTTCACGATCCCGGCGATGTGGCCTCCGCTGCTGAGCACGAAACGGGCCGGCCCGGAGACGAGTTGAGTGGTCCGGTAGGCGGAGCGCCAGGGCACGATGTGATCGTTCTCGGCGCTGACGATGTAGGTGTCCCCTTTGATCGCGGCTGGCCTGATGATCTGCCCGGCCACCTCGAGATCGCCCTGCGCCAGCTTGTTCTGGACGTAGAAGTTGCGCAGATAGAAGGAGTGCATCGCCGCGGGCATCCGGGTGGAGTCGGCGTTCCAGGCCAGGATGTCGAATGCGGGAGGCGCCTGGCCGAGCAGCCAGTTCGAGACCACATAGTTGAAGATCAGGTCGTTGGCCCGCATCACGTCGAACGTGCCCGCCATCGACTTGCCTGCCAGGTAGCCCTTCTTGGCCATCTGCTTCTCCACCCTGCGCAGCGCCTGCTCGTCGGTGAACAGGCCCAGTTGCCCCGGCTCGGCATAGTCCACCATGGTGTTGAGCAGGGTCAGGGTGCCGATCCGGGTGTCCCCGATGCTGGACTGGTAGGCGTCGGCGATCACGGTCATGGCTCCGCCCAGGCACAGCCCCGCGATGTCGATCGTCTCCGCCCCGGTGATGTCCTGGACGACGTCCAGTGCGATCTGCGGGCCGTGCAGGAGATAGTCGTCCAGGGTGACGCCGGCCTGTTCAGCGCCCGGGTTCAGGTAGCTGATCGCGAACACCGTGCGCCCGTGCTGCACCGCCCATTCGATGAAACTGCGCTTGGGCGCCAGATCCATCACGTAGTACTTGTTGATCCAGGGCGGGCTGCAGAGCAATGGAGCCGCTCGGACCTGGGCGGTCTGCGGCTCGTACTGGAGCAACTCCATCAACTCGTTGCGGTACACCACTTTGGACGGGGTCGCGGCCAGGTTCTGACCCAGGGTGAACGGCGTGGTGTCCACCTGCCGGGGCCGGCCACCGTTGTGCAGCAGGTCGTCGATGAAGTTGGAGGCGCCGCGGATCAGACTCAGGCCACCCGTGTCGAAGGCTCGCTTCAGCGCGGCCGGGTTCGTGACCAGGAAGTTGGTCGGCGCGGCCGCGTCGAGCAGCAACTGGGTGATCATCCGGGCCTTGGCCTGGGTCCGGGTGTCCAGCCCGGTCCCGGCGATCAGATCGCCGGTGAAGGCGGCCATCGACTCGAACACCAGCCGCAGCGAGTAGAACGCCGGGTTGTCCTGCCAGGCCGGATCGGCGAATCGCCGGTCCTTGGGGTCCAGTGGCACTGGCGGTGCGCCGGTGGCGCCGATCCATCGGCCGACCGCGGCCGCAGGCACCTGGGCCAGCCGGGAAGTCAGCAGCATCGCGGCTCCAGCAGTGGCGGCCGGATGGGTCAGGGCGCTGCGAAAGACCTGCAGCAGAGCGCCATTGAAGTCAGCGACATCCTGATCGGCGAACAGTTCGGACTCCGGAGCGAGCGCTCCGGCCGCTCCTTCAGCCATGCTCCAGAGCGATTGTAGGTCGAAGCCGCTGCCGGTCATGGTTTCATGCTCCAGATTCTGCCCGGATTAGGGAAGGCCAGCTCCGGCTGGTGAGCCCGGCGACCGACTGGCAGGCTTCGAGCAGCACCGGCTCGAACCGGGACGGCTCGTGCACGAAGACCCCGTGCCCGGTGTCGATCTCGTGCACCCTACTCGTTCTGGTACGTGGTCGGCAACCACGCG
>CALMAR010000359.1:0-1163 GCA_937859855.1 uncultured Kineosporia sp. | reverse complement strand
GGATGACGGCGGCCAGGCGGCGCTGACGACTGGCCGGGACGATGGTGTCTCGGGTGGTCACGATCACTGCGGCAGGGACGTCGATCTGACCCGCCCAGGCGTGCGAGCTGAACCGGCTGACCTCGTCGATCGCGGTCATCGTGGTGGCCATCGTGGTCCGGTCCATCTCCGCCCGGGCCCAGCCGTCCATCGCCTGATCGTCCAGGCGGCCGATCAGGCTGATGCCAAGGGCGCCCGAGCCAGTCAGGTGCATCAGTGGATTCAGCTGCATCCAGGGGCCGAGGCCGGACAGCATCAACGACATCCACCGCTCCATCGGCGCGCCCTGGAAGTTGCGGGCGGTGGAGCAGAGCACCAGGCCCTGAGCCAGATCCCGGTGCCGCTGCCAGGTCAGCTGAGCGATCAGCCCGCCCATCGAATAACCCACCAGGATCACCCGCTCCAGCCCCAGCGCCCCGGCCAGCGCGGCGACGTCGTCGGCGCACTGATCCAGCCGGAACCGGCCCTGGGCCGGGGTCCGGCCATGCCCAGGCAGATCCACCGCCAGAACTCGAAAGTGCCGGGCCAGTGCGGGATATGCGCCGAACCAGTTCAGATCGGCGCTGACCATCAGGCCGTGCAGCAGGATCAGTGCTGGAGCACCTTCCGCCGCCGGGCCGGCCAGCTCGCGCACAAAAGCAGTCCGCCGCCCGGGGAGCTCGATGGTTCTCCCAGGCGGCGGCTGGATCTGGGACCACTTCATCTCCGCGGCAGAGCCGGATTACTTCAGCTGGTCGCGCACGGCGCCCAGGTAGGCCTGGGACATCTCGCGGATGAAGTCGGCGTTGGTGTTGGCCAGGGTGTTCACCCACTCCAGCTGGGTGCTGGCGGCGGCCTGCTCCTGCAGCTTGAGGAAGCTGTTCAGCAGCTGCTCGTAGGCGTCCAGCCAGGTCGCACCGTTCTGCTTGCTGGCCTCGATCGCCTGATCGCTGAGCTCCTGCAGGCGCTTGATGGTCTGGTCCACGTCGGGGGCACCGAAACTCGGTGTGGTCATCTCTGGTTCTCCTCGCGTTTGGGCGAAGCGGCTCAGGCCTGCTTCTTGGTCCGGCTCGTGGTCCGGCCGGTCCGGTTGCTGGTCGGGCGGGCGCGGGCTGCCGCCGACCCGGCCGGCGGCTGGCTGCCCG
>CALMAR010000358.1 GCA_937859855.1 uncultured Kineosporia sp. | reverse complement strand
GTTCTAGCCCTCGCCTCGGCCCAGCAGACGTGCCCGGATGCGGCCGGGGCCGCATCGGCCGCGCCGGCGTGCCCGGGAGCGGCCGCGTGGTCAGCGATCTGGGTCAGGAGTCTGCGGGCGGATTGTCCCGGCCGGAGGCTGGAGTGGCCGGCGACTCCAGGCTGGGGTCAGGCGAGTACCGCACCTTGCGCAAGTGCTTCACCATGCTCCGGACCAGCACGATGGTGGCGGCGGCAAGCAGGAAGACGGTGAGGAAGCCGGCGAATCCGGGAGAGACCGTGTCCGGCTCGGGGATGTGAGCCGGCCCGGGATCGGGGGTCGCCGCCGCCAGAGCGATGGCCAGCACCAGCATGGTCAGACTCCTGCCCGCTCCCGCACCCCAGCGAACAGGTCGTCCTCGGGGACGGTCGACTGCACCAGGTTACGCACCAGCTGGTAGTCCTCATGCGGCCAGATCCGCTGCTGCAGCTCCAGCGGAATCGAGAAGAACCAGCCGTCCGGGTCGATCTGGGTGGCGTGCGCGAGCAGAGCCGCGTCCCGGCGCGGGAACCACTTGGCGCAGTCAATCTGGGTGGTGATCACCGGCTCGGGCCAGTCCTTGGAGCGCTCGATCCAGTCCTCGAACGGCGATTCGAGGCCCTCGGCCAGCAACGTCTCGTGTATCAGCATCATTCGCTTCTTGTTGAAACCCCGGTCGTAGTACAGCTTCAGCGGCGCCCACGGTTCACCGTTGCCGGGATAGCGGTCCGGATCACCGGCCGCCTCGAACGCCTCCACCGAGACCTTGTGGCACATGATGTGATCGGGGTGGGGGTACCCCCCGTTCTCGTCATAGGTGGTCATCACGTGCGGCCGGAACTGCCGGACCAGCCGGACCAGTGGCTCGGCCGCGGTCTCCAGTGGTTCCAGGGCGAAGCAACCGTCCGGCAGCGGCGGCAACGGGTCGCCCTCGGGCAGCCCGGAGTCAACGAACCCGAGCCACTCGTGCTGGACGCCGAGGGCCTCCACCGCCTTGGCCATCTCCTGGCGGCGGACCTCGGCCATGTCCCGCTTCAGCTGCGGGTTGTCCTTCAGCCGGGGATTGAGGATGTCGCCCCGCTCCCCGCCGGTGCAACTGACCACCAGCACCTCGGCGCCTTCGTCGACGTAGCGGGCCAGCGTCGCCGCGCCCTTGCTGGACTCGTCATCGGGATGCGCGTGCACCGCCATCAGCCGAAGTTGCCCGGCTACCTGCTCGGCCACCCTGATCGGCCTCCTGACGTCATCGTTGCGTTGCGGTCCTGCCGCCTCACGGTGCGGACTCTGGTCGACAATCATGACGGATGCGGGGGCATTCCCTGGCCATCGGGCGGAGAAAGGCCGGTGGCCGGCCTCACGCCTGCCGCGCCACCCGGTGCAGCAGGATGGATGGGTGAGCACCGATGAGCTGGCTCAGCGCTACGGCCGCCCGATGTCGAGGCGCCGGCGATGGTTGCTGGCGCTGGCGGCGGGGTGCCTGCTGGCCGTCCCGGTGGGCTATGCCACCTGGTTCGCCCTGACCACCGGAAGCCCGGCGGTGACCTGGCAGGACATCGGCTACCGGAACACGCCTGCCGGTGTCGACGTCACCTTCGAGGTCACCTTTCTGGCCAAGGCCGGGCGCCGGAATGCCGCGGTGTGCACCGTCCAAGCCCTGAACCAGGTCCGCACCGTGGTCGGGTCCACGGATGTGAGGAGCGGACCGGTCGGTGCGTCGAAGCTGCGCACGTTCCGGATCACCGCCTCGGTCCGGACCAGCGAGCCGGCCAACACTGGCGTAGTCACGGCCTGCAAGCTGGCCCGTTCCTGACCTTGCGGATGCCTCAAAGAGGCGGCTGAGCTGCGATGACGTCGAAGTCAACCCAGCACAAGCTTTCTTGTTAGGCTTGCGGTTTGGCCTCTCGGGGGGTCGAGCACGTGCTCGAGCAGCGCCACAGCAGAACGATCGAATGGAGCACCTTTCGTGAGCGAGACGACGACTTCCACCTGGCTGACGCAGGACGCCTACGACCGGTTGAAGCACGAGTACGAATACCTGTCGGGCGAGGGCCGGGCCGATATCGCCAAGAAGATCGAGGAAGCCCGGTCTGAGGGCGATCTGAAGGAGAACGGCGGCTACCACGCGGCCAAGGAGGAGCAGGGCAAGCAGGAGGCGCGCATCCGCCAGCTGCGCCAGCTGCTGGAGAACGCTCAGGTCGGCGAGGCGCTGGCCGTGGAGGGCACGGTCAACTCGGGCAGCGTGGTGACGGTCGATCTGCAGGGCGAGAAGATGACGTTCCTGCTGGGAAGCCGCGAGGTGGCCGGCGATACCAACATGGACGTCTACAGCGAGCGCAGCCCGCTCGGCATGGCGCTGGTCGGTCACAAGGTCGGCGATACCGTCACCTATACGGCGCCGAACGGCAAGCACATCTCCGCCAAGATCCTGGCGGCGAAGCCTTTCACCGGCTGAGCCGGACCAGCCCAGCCGGGCGGCCCCAGCACATGGCTACCCGGCCATAATGGCTGCGCGGGGCCTGCGGATGGAGGACAGGTGCGGATTGCGGTTCTGAACCCGGGTGCGATGGGAGCGGCGGTCGGGGCCCAGCTGGTC
>CALMAR010000357.1 GCA_937859855.1 uncultured Kineosporia sp. | reverse complement strand
TGCTCGAGCAGGGCGTGCGCGACATGGTGCGGATCTGCGACGGCCGGATGAGCGGCACCGCCTACGGCACGGTCGTGCTCCATGTCACGCCGGAGGCGGCGGCCGGCGGACCGCTCGCGCTCGTGCGGACCGCCGACTGGATCGAGCTGGACGTGCCCGCCCGCCGCATCGACCTTGACGTCCCGGCAGCGGAGCTGGCGGCCCGCACGCCGGACGCGGCGACCGTGGCCGGCTTCGCGAAACCCAGCCGCGGATGGGAGCGGCTCTACGTCGATCACGTCCAGCAGGCCGACACCGGTGCCGACCTCGATTTCCTGGTCGGGTCGAGCGGGTCGAAGGTGAGCCGTGAGTCGCACTAGGGTCTCGTCGCTGGCCCCGGTCCCGTAGCCCCTGCTCGGCGCGCAAGGGTTCCGGGCTGACCGAGATCGGCTTGGGCAGCGGCCGTTCTAATGACTTGCCCAGGCCAGATCTGGCAGCTCCCTCGATGGATCGGGATGCGGGCGCTGCGCGAGACCGCTGACGGAAGCGGCTGTTTCGCCCGCCGGGAGGGTCAGCAGAATCCGGGTGCCGCCGCCAGGGTTGTCCGCGGCGGTGATGCGGCCGTGCTGCCGCTCGACGATTCGGCGGCAGATGGCCAGTCCGAGTCCATGACCTGAGGCGCTGCTCTCTGCTCCGGGCGCCCGGTGGAAAGCTTGAAAGATGGTGGCGTGTTCACCGTAAGGGATACCGATGCCCCGGTCCGCGATCTCGATCGTCACTGGCTGGATGCCGTTCTCCATCACCGCGCCGGGCGGGGCGGCAGTCACATCGATCCGGATCGGTTCCTGTGGGCGCGCGTACTTGAAGGCGTTGCCGATGACGTTGTCCAGTACCTGCCGCAGACGGGCACGGTCGGCTTGCACCGGGGGCAGGGCGCCGATGAAGATCTCGGCGGTGCCGGGCGAGGTCAGGCCGCGCATCGAGGTGCTGGGGCTTGCGCCGTGGCTGGCCTGCTGGGCGGTCATTCGAGCCTGATGTGCGCTGACGACGGTTCTGACCAGTTCTTCCAGATCGACCGTGGCGATGTCGAGGGCGGCGTCACCAGCGCTGGCGTAGTCGAGAAGATCGTTGATCAGTGCGGAGCCATCGAAAGCGCTGGTCCGGATGGTGTTCAGGTGCTGTTCTGCTGTCCGCGCGGCGTCGTTCTCACCGGCCCGGTGCAGTGCGGGAATGGCCAGCCCAGAAACGAGTTCGGCATATCCGGCGGCCACCGTGAGCGGGCCGCGCAGGTCGTGCGCGACCACTCCGGCGAAGGCTTCGAGTTCGGTTTTCTGGGCCCGTTCGGCGGTGATGTCACGGAAGACGGCGACGGCTGCCGCCTTTGCGTCCGGAGTGACGGATGAGTCCAGCGGCCGGGCGTTCGCCGAGATCAGCACACCTTCAGGGTGGCTGGGATTGCAGATCATCATCACGACGTCGTTGGTGCACTCTCCGCTGAGGGCCCGCGTCAGTGGCAGATCCTCGGGCGGGAATGGGCGGTCACCGTCAGGGGTGAAGAGCCCGTACTGGCTCTGCCAGTTCTCGATGGCTGCTTTCTTGGGGTCGTACAGACTGTTGACCGGCTGCTTACCCATCTTCTCGACACCGAGCAGTTGACGGGCGGCGCGGTTCTGGACCAGGAACTCGCCGTCGCTGTCCACGACCGCCACGGCTTCGCTGATCGACTCCAGCACGTTGGTGAGGAAGCCGGCCTGGCGCCGGGCCGTGTCTTCGGCCGCCCGCGATCGGATCGTTGCCCGGGCTGCAGCGGCCCGGGCCCGTGACCGGCCGGTCGCCAGGGCCAGCACAAGGGCGCCCAGCAGGACCGACAGGATGGAGCCGCCCCAGCCGATGAGCCGGCCCGGGTCACCATTCGCGCCAGTCAGATGCGACGAATCGGCGTCGATGTTCAATGTCCATTTCTGCTGGCCCACCTGGACCGTCCGGGTCCGGTGCAGATCACGACGCGCATGGCCCGGCGCTCGTACCGCGGCCACCCGGACCAGGTGATGTTCGGAATCCTGAGCTGAAAGCGACACATCGGAAAGCCGCTGCGACGCACGGCTGAGTGTGGCCTGAGCGAAGTCCTGGCCCCTGATGCCCAGCGCCACCCAGCCGCGAAACGTCTTGCCGCCCGCTGGTTCCGAAACCCATACAGGGGCCGTGAGCAGGAACGACAACTGCCGCTGCGCGGCTGGCAGTTGCCGGTCGATCAGCAGGGTGTAGGTGTCGGAAACGGTGACCCGATTCAGGATCCGTGACTCGATCAGTGCCCAATAGGCCGCTTTGGCCTGAGTGATATCGACCCGCGGGCCGGTCCGCGACCGGGCCGAAAGCGACCGTGACATCACGGCGAACAAGTGTTCACCGGTTCCCTTGGGAGCCAGGACCAGGCCGGTGGAACCGCGTGAACGCCAATACGCCTGGAGCTGGGGCACTCCACCGCTCTCGACCGGTGGCGCCACGAACGAAATACTCGTCACCCCGGCCAGATTCGCGCGATCCAGTGACGCCGTGGCCTTCAGGAACTTCCCCTGGGTGAACCACTGATAGGACCCGACATCGTCGGTGACAAGTTGCAGGACGCCGGTATAACGGCTGGTTTCTGCTGCCACCGCGTCAGCGACCAGCTGGGCCCGTCCATCCATCGCCGCATTCGCCGAAGCATCTGAATCCCGGGTGACCCGCAATCCTACTTGCACCGACAGCGCGACGCCGCAAACCGTCAGCAGCACACTGAGAACCAGCCACCATCGTGCCGATCCGGCCATTCTCATGCCAGTCCGTCCCTCATTCCGATGCCGCCGCCATCCCATCCTGGCCGTTGACCGTTTCTGGGAACCCGATCGGACGAACCGTGCACTCTCTGCGCCTTTCCGGGAACCCGAACCCGAATGGGCCAACCGGGCGGGTGACGGTGCGCCATTGGTGCGCCATTGGTGCGCAATTGACGGGCTTGTCGACATGACAGCGCGTCTCAATTGGCGGGCAGCCGCCGCAGGAAGTCCAGGAGCTGCGGCCAGACGCTGGCGACTGCCTGCTGGTTCGACAGCGCGTCCCGGCCTTCGGTCTCCAGCGTCCGGTAGGCCTGATAGGGCATCAAGTAGTTGACGCCGTGCCCGGCCTGCGGGAAAGCCAGCAACCGGTCCTGGTATCTGATCCGGTGCGCCTGGCGGCGAGCGATGATCGCGTCGGCCATCGGGCAGGATGGCCAGACATTGTCGTCGCCACCACAGTCCAGGAGAAGGGGCCCGTGGATGTCTTCCACGGTGATGGCTGCCGCCGCTGGTGTCGCGGCCGGCCCGAAGGATCTCTGGTAGGCCAGCGGTCGCCCGTTCAGGGTCCAGGCAGGCTTGCCGCAGTCGGGGTACCCGCAGCCCACCACGTTGGCCGGGGTGAGCGCCACGACTCCGGAGACCAGATCCGGATAGTGGATGCCCAGCAGCAGGGCAGCCTCGGAACCACGGGAGGCGCCGTCCACGACGATACGGGCCGGGTCCACCCCGGGCTGATGGCTCAGCCAGCGCAGTGCGGTGGCGAAGTACTCCAGCGGTATGCCGGTCAGCTCGGGGGGTAGGCCGGAGTCCTTGAAGTAGGCGATCGCGAGAGCTGGATAGCCGGCCGAGGCCAGCTGGGAGGCCACCTCCATCATCACGTTGTCGCCCTCGGAGCCGCCGAAGATCAGCAACGCCGGATGCGCGTGACCGTCGCTTGGGGGGGAGAACATCTGGCCGATGAAGCCGGCTTGCGGCATCGAGAGCGATCTCGAGGTAACCCCGGGCCCGGCCAGCTGGCGTAGGAGGGTGACGCTGGCCCGCGTCTGGCCGGCCACAGTGGCCGTCAGGGTGACCGGCTGCCCGCCGGGGGGCAGCACGTCGCGGAACGAATCGCCAGTGGGCGGATGCAGCGCTTGCAACAGTCCCATCGCGTCCACACCCTGGTAGTCGCCGCTGCGAGGCGCGGTGCGAGCGAGATCCAGGTGACCCGTACCGTCGGCCTGGAAGGTGGCCGATGAAGAGAACCGCGTGGCCGGTGTGCTGGCCGTGGCTGCGCTGAGCGCCGTCGCGTTCACGGTCACCAGCTGGCTGGCTCTCGCACCGCGCAGGGTGATCGATACCGGCGTATTCGCCAGCGAGACGCGAGGCAGTGCAGTCAGGACCACACTGGACGAGGAGTGATCGGTACACGCGGCACAGGTGGCACAGGTGGCCCACATCATTCCGGTCGCGAGTATGGCGAACCAGCGACGGCTTCTCACCTGTGAAGCATGCGCTTGCCCGATCAGGAAAACGAGTCGTCCCAGCAGGGCCGGCTCATCGCCGGCTGGAATCCGTGGCCCCCGCGGATCTTTCAGATCGACGCCCTGGAAGTGCGGCCTATACGTTGAGCCTCACTCGATCGATGCAGGTCGAGCGGGGCTGAGAGTCCGCATCCGAGATTGAAGGCGGCATCATGAGCGAGTCAACGACCAGCGTTCCTGATCGCGACGGCGAAGAGTCGACCATCCCGGACTCGGATGAGGGTGTGGGTGTCGGGACCGGTGCACCTTCGACCTTCGAACCCGAAGAGGACACGCCCGAAGACGACGACTAGGCAGCGTCCACCCCGGCCATGCCGTGGCGGCCCGAAGAGGTTCCTGAGGGTCGGCCGCCACGTCAGGCGCCCAGCCGGCCGCGCAGCTCGATGTCGAACTGGGTCGCGTCCAGGGTTGCCAGCGCGTTGGCCAGCACGTCGGCATCGAAGGAGCCGTTGTCGCGTGCGTCGAGCAACGCCGACCGCTGCGCCGCGAGAACCGCGAGCCGGTACTTCTTGCTCGCCTCGAAGCCGCCTGGCGTCTGGTCCTGCGGCTGCGGCGGCTCCGGCACCGTCTGGGCGCTCGTCCTGAGCAGCTCGAAGAGCCTGGTCACCTCGCCCTTGGTCCGCTCGTCCGCAGCCGCCTGATCGGTCTCAGGCATGATCAGCCGCAGCAACGGGCCGATGGTGCCTCCCTGAACCAGCAGCGACATCGTCGCGACGGCGAACGCGATGAGCACCAGCACCGATCGCTGCGGGGTGTCGTTGGGCAGCGTCTGGGCCGCGGCCACGGTGATGGCACCGCGCATGCCCGCCCAGACGACCACCGTGCCCTCGCGCCACCCCAGCGGCTCGCGCAGGAAGTACTCGATAGTCGCCAGTCCGCGGGTGAGCCGGACGGCGAAGCGGTCGAGATCCCGCTCCGACGTGCCCCGCCGCCCCCTCGCCTTGAACTCCTCCAGCGTCTCCTGCTTGCCTTCCGGAGTGCTCATCCGCTCCTGCAGGTCCTGAATGCGCCCCTGCAGCTTGGCGTTGCCCCGCGCCCGGGCGGCGAGGACGCCGAGCAACGGGGCAACGTAGGCCGCGCGGACGAGGATCGTCAGGACCAGCGCGCCGGCCGCGATGAGCACAGCCGCCGCCACTCGGGCGTGATCGTGCTGGACGTTGGTCACGATCGACTTGATCTGCACGCCCATGGTCAGGAACACGACACCTTCAAGGGCCAGCTCCACCGTGCGCCAGTTCTGTGAGTCCGACAGCCGGTTCTGAGGCGAGAGATCCCGAGGGGCGCGAATTCCCGTGATCAGGCCAGCCACCACCGCCGCGACCAGCCCAGATGCGTTCAGCAGCTGCGCGGGCACGGAGGCGATGAATGGCACCGTGAACGAGATGAGCGTGTTGACCGCCGGATCGGTCACTCTGGCGCGAACCACGAGGTTCAGCCATCCGGCGGCCACACCGATGACGAGCGCGACAAGGACCGAATACCCGAACGTTCCGGCCGTACGCCAGAACGAGAACGTCGCCGCTGTCGCGAGTGTCGCGGTGCGCAGCAGCACCAGCGCGGTCGCGTCGTTGAGCAGGCTCTCGCCGTCGAGGATCGCCACCACGCGCTTCGACACCGGCATCAGCCGGATGATCGACGTCGCCACGGCGTCGGTCGGGCTCACGATGGCGCCCAGGGCGACGCCCCAGGCGAACCCGATCCCCGGGATCACCAGCATGAGGAACCAGCCCAGCGCCAGCGCGGTGCTCACGACCAGCAGCACGGACAGGCCGCTGATCGCCCCGAACTCACGCCGGAAGTTCATCGCCGGCATCGAGACGGCCGAGGAGTAGAGCAGCGGCGGAAGAACGCCGTCGAGGATCCACTGCGGCTCGATCTGCGCCGATCCGAACATCGGCAGGAAGCTCGCGGCGACGCCGATCACGACCAGCACGAGCGGTGAGGCGATCCCCAGTCGCGGACCAGCCACCGCTGCACCGGCGATCACGACGAAAGCGCTCACGATGACGAGGAGCAGTTCGGTCACAGCTCAAGACTGGCAGCCCCCGGCTGCCATTCCCTTCACCGGATCCGGGGCTGGTTCAGCGCCTTTCACTGCTGGTGGCGTAGCGCACGTACAGGGCGCCGCTGCCGAAGTGCCGCTGCTCGATCAGTCGCAGGCGCAGCCCACCTGGCAGGGCCGGCTTGCCGCCGCCGGCCGTCAGTGGCTGCAGGAACAGCTGCACCTCGTCGACCAGGCCGGCCCGAAGCGCTTCGGCCCCCAGTTGGGCACCACCCACGCTGAGGTCGCGCTCAGACGACTCCTTCAGGGTCCGCACCTGCTCGGGGATGAAGTCCTGCTCCAGCCGGGTCCGGGCGCTGCGCACACTATGCAGGGTCCGGGAGAACACGATCTTGTCGACGGCCTGCCAGATCCTGGTGTAGTCGCGCTCGACCTGCGGGCGGCCGGGAACGGCGCTGGCTGTCTCCCAGTAGAGCATCGTCTCGTAAAGGCGCCGCCCGTAGAGATACGTGCCGATCGCGCGCTCGATGTCGTTGACGAACGCGTGCATCTCCTCATCCGGCGCGGCCCAGTCGAAGCGGCCACCGGCGTCCTCGATGTACCCGTCCAGCGACCCGATCGCCGTGTAGATCAACTTTGCCACGGTGCTTGCTTCCTCAGAATCTCTCAGTCTTCGCGAACTGACCCGGGCGCACGGCCCACAATCATCGAGGTGGCTCCACGCGGGGTGGGGCGTGAGGACAGACAAGGAGTCCAGTCAGTGCCCAAAGAAATCATCTCCACGCCGCAGGCGCCGCAGTCTCCCATGTACAGCCAGGCGGTGAAGGCCGGTAACACGGTCTACGTGGCCGGCACCCCCGGGATCGACGTGGTGACCGGAACTTTTGCTGGTCCCACGGTTGAAGACCAGGCCCGGCAATCGTTGCGCAACTGCCAGACCATCCTGCGGGCTGCTGGCGCTGAGTTGAGTGACGCCGTCATGGTTCACACGCTACTTCTTCGCCCCGAAGACGCCGATGGCCTGTCCGAGGTCTTTCAGGAGTTCTTTCCTGAGGTACGGCCTCCCCGTTGCGTCAGCAAGATCGGAGTGGACCGGCCTGGGCTCCTGGTGTCGATAGC
>CALMAR010000356.1 GCA_937859855.1 uncultured Kineosporia sp. | reverse complement strand
GTTGTGGACCGTGGGCTGGATCCGCCCTGGGCCCGGCTCGGCTGGCCCGAGATCCGCGGGCCGGACGGGGCGGGAGAGCCACCTGCGCCACCTGCCCCGCTGGGTGCACCGGGCCGGGGCACCGAGCGCAGTCTGGTGGGCGGCATCGGGCCAGTATCGAGCTTGATCAGCGCGTTTCCGATGATTGCCCGGTTCACCCGGCCACGCGTGTCGCCCGGCTGGGTTCAGTGATCGTCCAGGGCCGACCCTCCGAAACGGTCAGTCAGAAAGATGCCGTTGGCCAGCACCTCGTTCGCATCGGAGGCAATGGCGGCGTCCCGCATCCCCCGCACCGCCGATTCGAGCACGCCCAATTGTTCACGCAGTGCGTCCAGGGCGGTCGAGCCCTGACCGAGGTCGTGGGTGGCCGCGAAGTCGCCCGGCAGGGCCAGATATCCGCGCAGGGTCCGGGGCAGATAGTCGGTGGCCGTTCGCACCAGGGCGTACGCCTGCCGCGAGCCGTCCGGCTCGATCCGGGGCAGGGCGTCGATCAGCAGGTCGCCGATCCGCTGCACATCCGCGATCACGTCGTCCGGCAGGCGGCCCTCGAGGCGGGCGGGCAGGGCGCGCAGACCGCCGGCGATGTCGGCCGGACTGACCTCGAGATCGGCGCCCGGTTCGCGCAGGCCCAGCGTGACCAGCGCCTGGCTGGCCGCGGTCTGGTCGCGCTGTGACTGGGTCATCACCTTGGCCAGCTCGAGATCGAACAGGCCGGCCCACTCGGAGACCGGCACCGTGCGCCGGGAGATCACCACTCCGCGTACCTCCCGCACCGCCTCGGCCAGCACCCGCGCGCCGTCCCGCCTCAAAGTGAGCCGCAGGTCTGGCCCGGTCAGGGTCACCCGTTCGACCGGCCCGGGGCGCCCCGCCAGCCGGTCAGAGATCGAGCGCGTCCGTTCGACGGCGAGCACGTCCGGCGGGAGGCCGAGAGCGGGTGCGCCCTCTCCCATCGTCGCCAGCATGTCCGCTGGTGACAGGCTCATCGGGGCAGGTCGGTGAGCGGCAGCACCAGGGTGGGTTTGGTGATCACGTGATCGTCTCGCAGCGGCCGCACCGCCGTGCCGATGGCGAAGAACTCGGTCGTGTGGCCGCCCCATTGATGCGGCAGAGACAGCAGCTGGACGCCGACGATGCCTTCGGCCTGGAGCGCCTCGGCCTCGGCCTGCATCCGGCTCATGGCCAGTTCCCGGGCGTCGTAGAGCGCTTCGGTGTACTGCTCGATCTCGACGTTGGACCCGGCGGTGGCCATCGTCGCTAGCACGCCCCGGTGCGCGATGTGGTAGACGCAGGTCCCCATCACCATGCCCAGCGGCGCGTAGCCGGCCTGGATCAGGGTCCAGAAGTCCTGGCCGGACAGGTCCGAGGTGAAGGGCAGGCCCCGGGCGTTGCGCCAGGTTCCGGACGGCGGCTGGTCGTCGGCCACCACCGCCGTCCCGACCGCGATGAACTCGGCGATGTCGCCGCCGAACTCCTTGAACTCGATCTCGAGCCGGACGCCGACGATGCCGTCGGCACCCAGCACATCCGCCTCGGCCTCCATCCGGGTCATCGCCAGGTCACGGGCGTGGTACATCGCTTCGGTCAAACGGGCGAGCTCCATGTTCTTGCTCCAGCGCCCCACCTGGATGCCGACGTGGTAGACGCTGGTGCCCAGCACCAGCCCAGCCGGGCGGAAACCGGCCTCGCGCACCAGCAGGAACTCGTTCACCGACAGGTCGGAGGTGAACAATCGGTCCGGGCCCTCGCTGGCCATGGTGGTCAGCCGGCGCCGGGCGTCCTGCGGAAGCTGTACGGACGACAGGTCGGGGCCGCCCGGGCCTGGGTTGCTCACAGTGCGCAGCTCCTCTGAATGATGTTGTACGACAAGGTTATTGCGCTAACGTCGTTCACCGCGGAGCGGGAGGATGCTCAGGCTCGGCGGACGAGCCGCGCTGGTACGTCCGTGGTGCCGCAACACCGTGCCGACGAAACGGGCCTCGGCCACATGGTCGTGCCCCTCGCCCCCGCTGCGGCATTCACGATGCCTGATGTCGAGATCGGCGGCCGATATCACCACCTGCCCGCGGCGAACGATCGCCGCCGCGCGGTGGGTTAGCCGCTCGCGGGCGTCCGCCCGGGTCCGCTGAACCAGGGCAGTCAGCCCGGTCACCTCCACGTTCCCGGTCCGGAAGCCGGCCGCACTGGTCTGCCGCTGCATCGGCCAGTCGTCGTGCTTCACGGCCACACACAGGCCGGTCACGATCGCCACCGGCTGCCATCCGGCCAGCATCGCGCTGGCCACCTCTTCGGCGTTCAGCTCGGTGCAGAACGGCTGGGCCGGCTGATCCCGGGCGTCAGCGCTGGGTCGGGTCCGGAACCGGACGGCAGTACCCAACGCCATCAGCTCGCGTGCTCCGGAATCCAGGTGCGACCAGGTCAGGCTGACTCCCACCACACCATCGGCGCCCAGGGCGCCCGCCTCGGCCAGCATCCGGCCCTGAGCACTGTCGTAGGCGTGGTAGAGCGCTTGGACGTACGGCCCGAACCCCTGCCACGACGATCCACCGCCACTGGTGAGGATCGGGGTCGGCACATAGGTGCGATTGCTGGTGCCGAAACCGTAGACGCCGGGCGGAGCGCCATAACCCCCGCCGAATCCGCCGCACCCGTAGCCAGCCCAGCCCAGGTGCATGACGATGCAGCCCATCACCTCACCGGCCGGTTCCAGATCCGCCGCGGCCAGCGCGGCCGCAGCGGGCGCGGACAGCAGCGATCCGGCCACCCGGCTCTGGCGCTGCCGGCGAATCCGCTGTTCCGCGATGGGCGGCAGGTGGTGCTCGGCGTCGTCCATGCCTTATTTGAGCAGCTGGCGCGCCATCACCAGGCGCTGGATCTGGTTGGTGCCCTCGTAGATCTGGGTGATTTTGGCGTCGCGCATCATCCGCTCGACCGGATAGTCCTTGACGTAGCCGTAACCGCCGAGCAGCTGGACGGCGTCCGTGGTCACCTTCATGGCCACATCAGAGGCGAAACACTTGGCCGCCGAACCGAAGAAGGCCAGGTCCCGATCGTCCCGCTCGCTCCGGGCGGCGGCTGCGTAGACCAGCTGGCGAGCGGCCTCGATCTGCATCCCCATGTCGGCGACCATGAACTGGAGCCCCTGGAAATCGGTCAGGTGCTGGCCGAACTGGGTCCGCTCCTTCATGTAGGCGACGGCGTGGTCCAGCGCGCCCTGGGCGATGCCGAGCGCCTGGGCGCCGATCGTGATCCGGGTGTGGTCGAGCGTGCGCAGCGCGATCGGGAGGCCCTGGCCCAGCTCACCGATCAGCCGGTCGCCGGGGATCCGGACATTGTCGAAGAACAGCTCGCGGGTCGGGCTGCCCTTGATCCCGAGCTTGCGCTCCTTCTCCCCCCAGCTGAATCCCTCGTCCGCGGCCTCGACCACGAACGCGCTGATGTTGCGGCCGCGGCGCCCGTCCGGATCGGTGACCGCCAGCACCGTGTAGTACTGGCTCTCCCCCGCGTTGGTGATCCATGACTTCTGCCCGTTCAGCACCCAGTCGTCTCCGGCCGGCACCGCTCTGGTCTTCATCGAGGCGGTGTCGCTGCCGGCCTCCCGCTCGGACAGCCCGTAGGAGAACATCGCCTGGCCGGATGCCACCGGCGGCAGGTACTTCCGCTTGAGCTCGTCGGTCCCGTTCAGTATCAACGGCAGGGTGCCCAGCTTGTTCACTCCCGGGATCAGCGAGGACGACGCACAGACCCGGGCGACCTCCTCGATCACGATGCAGACGGCCAGCGCATCGGCACCCACTCCGCCGTACTGCTCCGGGATGTGCGGCGCGTGGAAGTCACCGGCTCGCAGGGCGTCGTAGGAGGCCTGCGGGAACTCGCCCGTCTCATCGGCGGCGGCCGCGCCCGGTGCGATCTTGTCCGCACAGATCGCCCGGATCGCCTGCCGGAGCTCCTGGTGTTCCTCGGGCAGGGCGTAGTACGGGAAGCCGGTGTTGCTCACATCCTCATGGTAGGCACCGATCCCGGCGCCGGCTCCAGCGCGCCGGCGCCGAATCTCAGCGCCCGGCGCAGGATCTGCCCGCCCTCGGAGGTGAGCACCGATTCGGGATGGAACTGCAGGCCGGTCACCGACGGCCCCCGCAGCGCCACGATTCGCCGCCCGGCGTCGTCCATGTCGATGCTCAGTTCCGGTGGTGGGCCTCCAGCAGCCGGGGGGGCCAGCACGTAACTGTTGTAGAACCCAGCCTGGTGCCGCTCCCCGAGCACAGTGATCTCCTCCTGCATGCCCTGGTCGGGGACCGGCAACCGGATCACCCGCAGTCCAAGCTGCAGGCCGAGCACCTGATGGCCCAGGCAGATCCCGAGCATCGGCAGCCCGGCGGTCAGCCGGGCCGCCGCGATGCGATGCACGACGGCGATCCGCGGCAGGCTCAGATCGGCCGGATCACCCGGCCCGGGACCCAGCACCACCGGGGCGGCCTGCCTCAGGAGATCATGGCGGTGGGCGGCGTCGTTCCAGCTCAGCGTGGTGACAACGAATCCGAGCGAGCGCAGGAGGTGGGCCAGCATGGCGGTGAAGTCGTCCTCGGCGTCCACCACGGTCAGCTCCGGCCCCGGCCGCTGCGGATCCGCGACCCGCTCGTTCAGCCAGAACGCCGCCAGGCTGCCGTTGCGCTGGCGGAGCGCGCGGGCCACCGCGGGATCGCCGCTGAGAGCCGGCTGCACCGGCGGGACGGCCGCTTGGGGGCCGGTCTCCGGCTGGAAGGCGCCCAGGATGGCGGACGCCTTGGCCCGGGTCTCGGCCAGTTCGGCGTCCGGCAGCGATCCGCGAACCAGGGTGGCACCGGCCGGGATC
>CALMAR010000355.1 GCA_937859855.1 uncultured Kineosporia sp. | reverse complement strand
GGGTTCCCGGCTGGCAGGCCGGTCTGGGCGAGGACGTCGTTGCCCTGGCACTGGCCTTCACCGCCTGCCGCCGCCCCCGATGACGCTGCGCTGGGTCAGCGCGGCGCCAGCAGATCCCCCTGACGGGCGAAGCTGACCGGCCGTCCCTGCGCGGTGGCGGTGAATCGGCAGGCCAATGCATCCAGCTCGTCGTCCGTGCGGGTGGGCGCGTGATGGGTGAGCACCAGCCGCCCAACATCGCACTGGTCGGCCCAGCTCATCGCCGCGCCGATGGTGGCGTGCCCGTAGCTGGCCGCCAGCTGCGCCTCGGAGTCCAGGAACTGCCCGTCGTGCAGCAGCAGATCGACCCCGTGCAACAGCTCCACCGCCTCAGCCGAATCCGCGCCGACATCGCCGAGCACGGGCGACAAGGTGTGGTCGGGCACGTAGCCGATGCTGGCGCCATCGCCATCCACCCGGACAGCCAGGGTCGCCCCGCCCTTGTGCATCACCGGTGCAACCGAAACCCGTAGTCCTGCAGACGGATCCAGCGCCAGTGGGCCGGGCGCGGCGAAGCAGAAGCTCCACTGGCCCAGCAGGCCGCCCGGGTCGATGGGGAAGAAGGGCGGGGACATCTGCCGCGCCAGCACGGTGCGCGGATCCGCATCGCCGGGCTGAGCCGGCAGCCAGAGCTGCACCTGGGCCCCGGGATGGTCCAGGGCGGTGCAGAACGGCAGGCCGTGGACGTGGTCCCAGTGCAGATGGGTCAGGACGACCGCACCGTGGAACGCCTGGCCGGTCAGCGACGGCAGGTCCCGGATACCGGTGCCGGCGTCCAGCACCAGGGACGGAGCCGACCGGCCATCGGCCAGCACGGCGACGCAGCTGGTGTGTCCTCCGGACCGGGCGAATGCGGCGCCCGGAGCCGGGGTCGAACCGCGTACCCCGAGTAACGCCAATCTCACGCTGGCGCCTGCTGCGGGGCCTGCGTCTGCTCAGGGACGGCCTGGTCCTCGCGATGGTGGCCCTTGGCCAGCCGGGCCAGCGCCTCCCGGTCGATCTGGTCGGCCTGGGCCTCAGCGATCCGGACGTTGGTCACGGCGGTGACGGTAGCCGTCCGCCGGCCGGATTCCAGCACGGCGCGCTCGCCCAGCACCGCTCCCGGCCCCAGTTCGCCCAGCGGCACGCCGTCCACCGAGAGCCCCACGACGCCGTCCAGCACCAGGTACAACGACGATCCCGGGTCCCCCTGGGCCGCCAGCACCGCACCGGCCGGAAGCGTGCGCACAGCGGGCTTGGCGCCACCGCGCATCAGCAGCCCGGACAACTCCCGCTCCAGTGCGGTCTCGGCCGCGGTCACCAGCACCGGTGAGTCCTCCTCGCCCCATGGCGTCTGCCTCCACGAGGCCTGGCCCAGCCAGCTGGTCCAGTCGGCGGTGCCCGCCTTGAGCGCAACCACGCCGTCCGAGCCGTAAACCCAGTGCCGGGGGAACGGACTGGCCCCGGTCAGGCCCATCTCGCTGGACCCGTCCGCCCGGAGGGTCATGGTCAGCGTGGTCCAGACCAGCGGTGACTGCAGCCGGAAGAACGGCGGTTTGGAGATCGTGCGGGGCAGCGGGACGGCGGTGCGGCCGCCGCTGATCTGGGTGAAGGTGACATATCCGGGGCCGATCTCCGGTTCGGGATGCAGATCGGGCAGCTTCACCGCCTGAAAAGTGGCTCCCAGCCGACCGATTCGCACCGTGGTGGCACCCATCAACACGTTGCCGTCCTGGCCGCACCCGGTGACGGTCTCGCCGTCGAACTCGGCCCAGACGTCCATCCAGTTGGCGAACCGGAATCTGTCGGCGTCCCGCAGTCGCTCCAACTGGGTGCGCATCTGGCCGCCCTCGCCGAGCTCACCCGGCGGCGGCGAGTCGTAATGACTCATCCCAGTGGACATCCCGATCTTCATCAGGCCGCTGATCGCCTCGGTCGGGATCCACGACACCGATGCCCCACTCGCCGCAACTCGCATCGCCCTGCTCCTTCGCTGTCTCTGCGCTTGTTCAGCACGCTAGGGACGGCGCCGGCGCGGTGCCAGGGCGGTAGCCAGCCGGGGCCGGGGTGCCAGCACCCCCTGATCCGTCGTCCTGCCATCCTTGCCCGGGCGCTGCGCAGGCCCGCCAATAGAGGCGTGGAGCGGATCACGGTCGTGCTGGCCGACGACAACTTGATCGTCCGGGAGGGCGTGCGGGCACTGCTGTCGATGGACCAGGACGTCGAGGTGCTCGGCGTGGCCGGTGACTACGACGAGCTGGTGGCCCAGTGCGAGCAGCATCATCCGCAGGTGCTGGTCACCGACATCCGGATGCCACCCAACTTCCAGGACGAGGGCATCGAGGGGGCCAAGGAGGTGCGCAAGCGCCAGCCCGGCACTGGGGTGGTGGTGCTCAGCCAGTACGACGACCCCGAGTATGCGGTCGACCTGCTGGCCGAGGGCCGGGCCGGCTACGCCTACCTGCTCAAGGACCGGGTGGCCGATTCGGGCCGGCTGGGCCGGGCCATCCGTGAGGTGGCCACCGGCGGGTCGATGCTGGACCCAGAGATCGTCAGCGCCCTGGTCCGTCCGATCCGCGGGGACGACGACCTGAGCAAGGAGCAGGAGGACCTGCTCCGGGAGGTGGCCGAGGGCCGTCCGGTGAAGGCGATCGCCACCTCTCGCGGCGACCCGCCCGAGGCGGTGAACGCGGCCATCGAGCAGCTGTTCCTGACTCTGGCCAAGGGCGCAAGCACCGGACAGGCCGAGGCGCTGCGCCGGCTGCGGATGCTGCATTCGGCGATCATGCAGCGGGAGGAGCAGGGTGAGACCCTCTCCCGGCTGCTGCCCGGCGGCCTGGCCGAGAAGCTTCGCACCGACCGGGGCGCGGCCGGGCGGACCGAGCGGCTGGTCGTCACCGTGCTGATGTCGGACGTGCGTGGCTACTCCGGGATCGCTGAGCGCTCCGACCCCGCCGTGCTGGCCGGACAGCTGAACCAGCACCGGCAGGAGATGAACGCCGCGATCCTGGCCGAGCGGGGAACGGTGATGCAGTACGTCGGGGACGCCGTGATGGCCGTCTTCGGAGCCCCCGATCCGCAGCCGGACCACGCGCTGCGTGCGGTCCGGGCGGGCTTGAGCATGCATCAGCGGCAGCGAGCCCTGGACGCGCAGTGGCAGACCCAGGGGCTCTCTGCGTTCGGCCTGGGGATCGGCCTGTCCACCGGCGAGGTCGCGGCCGCACTGCTGGGCAGCACCGAACGCTTGGAATACACGCTGGTCGGTGACACGGTGAATCTGGCTCAGCGGTTACAGGACCTGGCCCGTCCGGCCGGTTCCACCGTGGCCGGCCAGTCCACCCTGGACGCACTTGCCGCAGAACACGTTTCGGAGTGGGCCTGGGAGTGCCTGGGTGATCGCGAGGTCAAGGGCCGGGCGGCCCCGGTGACGGCATGGAGGCTGAGTCATGAGTGAGAGTTCGACCGTCCGGGTCCGCGGTGCCCGGCGCACGTTCGCCGCCGAACTGGCGCCGGTGCGCGCGCTGCGCGGTGTCGATCTGGACGTCGCCGACGGTGAGTTCGTCGCCGTGATGGGGCCTTCCGGCTGCGGCAAGTCCACCCTGCTGAACGTGATCGCCGGCCTGGACAGCGTGGACGACGGCACCGTGGAGGTCGCCGGGGAGCGGGTCGACGGCCGCGACGAGGACTGGCTGGCCCGGTTCCGCCGTCACCACATCGGCATCGTGTTCCAGTTCTTCAACCTGCTCGACGGCGTCAGCGCGCTGGACAACATCGTGCTCCCCGGCGTGCTGGGCGGGATGAAGCGCCGGGCCGCCGAATCCCGGGCCCGGGACCTGCTGGACCTCCTCGGCCTCGGCGACCGGGCCCAGCAGGTGCCAGCTGTGCTGTCCGGCGGCCAGCGGCAGCGGCTGGCGATAGCCCGGGCGCTGGTCAACGAACCGGCCCTGCTGCTGGCCGACGAACCCACCGGTGCGCTGGACAGCGAGGGCGGCCTGGAGGTGCTGGAGCTGTTCCGGCGGTTGCACGAGGACGGCCAGACGATCGTGATGGTCACCCACTCCGCCGATGTCGCGGCCGGGGCCTTGCGGCGGGTGCGGATGCGCGACGGCCTGGTGGTGGACGACGGGACGCCCTCCGCCGCCGGCTCGCTGGAGGGGTGATTGCGATGAACGCGGTCAGGATGTGGGTGGCGCTCGACGTGCGCCGTCGCTGGCGGTCGCTCACGGTCCTCGCTCTGCTCATCGCCCTGGCCTCGGGGACGATCATGGCCACCCTGTCCGGTGCCCGCAGGGGAGCATCGGCCCAGCATCGGCTGGCCCAGAACACGCTCCCGGCAACGGTTGTCGTGCTGCCGAACACACCCGGCTTCGACTGGGACGCCGTTCGCAGACTGCCCGGCGTCGAGGCACTGAGCACGTTCGTGGTCTCCAGCACCTACTCGGTCGACGGAGTCAGCAGTTCGTCGCTCGGCTTCTTTCCTGGGGACGACGAGCAGATGCGGACGATCGAGAAGCCGATCGTGATCGAGGGCCGGGTCTTCAATCCGGCCCGGCCCGCCGAGGTCGTCGTCACGGGCTTCAACCGGCTGACCGATGGCGCCAAGGT
>CALMAR010000354.1 GCA_937859855.1 uncultured Kineosporia sp. | reverse complement strand
CCCCCCCCCCCGGCCCACCCGGGCGCCCCCCCCACCCCAACCCCCCCCCCGCCCACCCCCGCGCGTTTCCGCCGCGCGGCTCGACCAGCCGCTCGCCTACCGGATCACCTCGGATCGCGAAGTCCCGGAACACGAGCACTCATCCCTAAACAACTGCCTGAACGCTCACCCAGTCATCAAACCGGGAGCAGCCGCCCCCGGTACCCCTGACAACGGCAGATCCGCGAGCCGCAGCGCGCTGTCTGCGGCAGTTCCGGATGCCTCAGCGTTTACGTTTGATTCCCTGCACCGATCGGCCGTCTTCCAGGTAGTGCACTTTCTTGGACTCGAACGCAGCGCGGACCCGACGGCGGACCGGCCCACTCAGCAACGGCAACGCTTCCTCGATGGGCGCCAGGCGGCTGTCAGCGATCTCCTCCGGTTGAAGGACGACCGTGTCCACGACGTGCTCATCGAACACGCCACAGTCGAACAGGAAGCGCATACCACCGGGGCGGCCGGGCCGGGGGCGAAGGAAATCGACGCAGGCAAGCCGGCCCGTGACGATCTGCAAGCCGCACTCCTCCATGGTCTCCCGGCGACATGCCTCCCAGGGGGATTCGCCCGTTTCGATGATCCCGCCCGGGACCGTCCAGCCGCCTTTGTACGTGGGCTTCAGGATGAGCAAACGGTGCTTGTGAGCCCGGATGAGAGCTCCCGCAGAGGCCGGCATCCTCGGCAGAGCATCCTGTCCAGACGCGTGCCCGCTGGGTTCGACGTTCACCATGGGCCAACGTTAGGCCGAAGCGATCGGGCCGGGTGAGCCCATCAGGAATGCCCCGGTCCGTCCCTCCAGGAGCCATCCGCCTCGCTGCCCCACGATCTGGCGGCTGGCATCATCCGGTCTGACCGTACGAGTACGCGTCCGGTACCGCCTCTCGTCGGAAGCCGAGCAGAAGGGTTCCCGAATGTTGCGACCCATGCGCGGAGTCGGCCGGGACAGCTCGGGAACCTCGTCATGGGCGCGCGCTCCCGGCCGCGACTGATCCAGCTCCCGCCAGGCCGATGGCGGCCACCCGTTCGCCCTCCTGCCATGCAAGCTCGAAGTCTGCCCGGCCGAGGTGTTCGCGGGTCATCGCGAGCAGGGGACGGGTCAGCTCCCGGTTGGGCCAAACCATGGCCGCTCGTCGGGTTGCGATGCTGGCGGCTGCGTACGTCCGCGTCGCTTGGGCATAATCACCAAGCTGCGCCTCGAAATTGGCTCTGGTCTCGGTGAACATGCCGATCGCCCCGGTCCCCAACCGCAGGTGCATGGCCACGCACCGGTCCACCCACGGGATGCCTTCGGCCGGGCGACCGGCGCGCAGGGCGCCGATGATCAGAGGCGCCGTGGACACGTAGCCGGCCATCGGGTGATCTACGGCCTCGGCCCGCTGCTGCACGGACATAGCCAGGGCCACGGCCGCCTCGAGCCGACCGGAGACGAGCAAGGTGCAGCAGCCGACCGCGTCCGCCAGCAGCGTGATGTTGGCGTCGGCCGCCCGACTGGCAACCTGGTTCAGCACCTCGTTCAGGTCCACCAGGAGGTCGTAGGACTCGCTCGTGTACAGGGACAGGCACAGCCCGACCAAGGACTCGCCGACCTCGACGAGACGGGCCGGAGGTATGTCACGGACCTGTTCGCGGACACCTTCCACCAGCGGTGAGACCAGGTCCAGGCGGCGCTGGAGGCCCAGGGTCGCGGCAAGCCACAGGCGTGCTGCGAGTTCGTCGGTGGGGTCGGTTTCCCGGAGGATGTCATGGCCGAGCTGCAGCCAGCGGCTGGCCTCCACCATCCGCTCGCGGTAGTACCAGTAGTAGCCGAGCAGGTATGCGAGCCGGCTCGTCTCGGCGGACGGCTCATCGATCAGGCCCCGGGCCAGGGTCGCGCGCAAGGTCGCGTAGTCATCATCGATGGCGTGATACCACTCGGCCTCTGCCGCGGTGCCCAGAGGTGGCCGAGCGGCGACCAGTTCGGCGGTCCAGGCGTCCCGCCGGTCCAGGCACATCCCGATCTCGGCAGCCTCGGAGAGGGCGTGCCGGGCGTGGGCGCGCACGGTGGCCAGCTGCCGGAACGCGGTGGGCCGTCCCGGTCCCGGTGAGCCTTCCGAGGTGAGCAACGAGCGACGCACCAGCTGTGCCAGCAGGTCGTCCACCTCGCCAGGCTCCTGGTCCGCGGAGGTGCCGACCACCGCGGCGGCCAGGTCAGCCGTGAACGCTCCGGGTAACACGGACAGCCGGCGGTGCGCGCACTGCTCCTCGGTGCTGAGCAGCTGATGGCTCCACTCGATGGCCGAGCGCACCGTGGCCCGGTGGTCCTGCGGTCCGCGGCCCACGCGACGCAGCCGGCTGGGGTCGGCCGTCACCTGCGCTGCGATGTCGTCCAGGGAGTGGCTCAGCGCACGGGCCGCAGCCAGCTCCAGGGCCAGGGGCAGTCCGTCGACGGCGGCACTGATCTGCGCCGCTCGGGCCAGGACCTGTTCGTCGTCCAGGTCCAGTGTCGGCGCCACGGCGCCCAGCCGCTGCAGGAAGAGCTGTACCGCCGAAGCATCCGCCGCACCGCCGGCGCCGTCGGCGGTCTCGTCCGGCAGCCCGAGCGGCTCCAGCGTCCAGATGATCTCCCCGTCGAGGCCGATCGGCTCGCGGCTGGTCGTCAGGAAGCAGCACTCGGCGGCGACGCCGGGATCGCCCAACGTGACCCGCACGATCTCCTCGACGCTGGGCAGCACGTGCTCACAGTTGTCCAGCACGAGCAGCACGCGGCGGCTCTGCAGGTATCGGCGCAGGTCCTGCCAGGGGGTCGCGCCGGCAGAGGCGGCGAAACCGATCGTCGAGACGACCACGTCCACGACGAGGCCGGGGTCCGTCACCGCGGTCAGGTCCACGAACCACACACCGTCGGGGAAGTCCTGCGCCACGGACCGGGCGACCTCGACGGCCACCCGCGTCTTGCCGCAGCCCGCAGCACCGGTAACGGTCAGCAGCCGATGGCCGCTGACCAGCCCGGCCAGTCGATCGACCACATGGTCCCGGCCGACCAGCGGGGTGAGCGTGGACGGCAGGTGCACCTCTACGGCGCGTGGCCGCGGGGCCGGCCGCTCCACCTGCCGGCTGAGGTCCGGATCGTTGCGCAGGATCCGCTGGTGCATCTCGCGCAGCTCGGCTCCGGGTTCGATGCCGACCTCGTCACGAAGGGTGCGCCGGGCCTCCTGATACGCCTGCAGCGCCTCCTCCACCCGGCGGGCGCGGTACAGCGCCTCCATCTGCACTGCGCGCAGGGATTCCCGGAACGGCATCGCGGCGATCAGAGGTTGCAGATCGGAGAGAGCAACGTCGACCGAGCCCGAGGCCAGCAGGGCCTCCACCCGGCGTTCCTGTAGTTGGCCGCGCAGTTCCTCCAGCCGGGCAACCGACGAGACCGCCCACTCCGCATCCGCGAAGCCTCCGTAGGGCCGGCCTCGCCACAGGGCCAAGGCGGCGTCCGCCCGCCGGACGGCCGCCTCCGGATGACCCGTCCCGAGCAGGTCGCGCACCTCCGCCATCGCCTCCGCGAACAGCAGCGAGTCCACCGACGAAGGGCCGCCCACCAGGCGGTACCCGTCGCTGTCGTTCACCAGCACCGACGGGGACTGGCGACGATCGCGGCCAGGCTCGAGCAGCTGCCTCAACCGCCAGACATGCGATGCCAGCGTCGATGCGGCCCCCGCCGAAACCTGGTTTCCCCAGGCCGCCTCCATCAGCTCGGGCACGGAGACCCGCTGGTTGATCTTCACCGTCAGCAGAGCCAGCATCGCCGCGCCCCTGGTCCCCACGACGGGATGCTCCTCAGCACCCACCGCGACCACCAGCGCACCCAGGTCACGAACCCGCATGCTCGACGCTATCGCAGACGAGCGGGTCGAAAACGGCCGGAACGACCGGCCGCCGAGGAGCGCTCAGCTGGGTGAGCCCTTGGCGATCACGTCCGCCAACGCCTGGTCGACGGAGCTGCGCATGGAGCCGTACCACGCGGGTCCGTGACCGGGGACGAACAGCTCGGCATCCAGTTCACGCAGCGCATACAGAGACTGGACGACACTGTGCTGGTCGTGTGAGAAGCCATGCGGTAGCAGGCGGGGGCCGACGCCGTTGATCGTCGGATGCGCGGTGATCAGCGCGTCACCCGTGACCACCACTCCGGCGTCTGGAAGCAGATAGCTGGTGTGGCCCGATGTGTGGCCGGGCGTCGCGACCGGGACGGGTCGTCCGGGCAGGTCGAGCGCGCCGCCCTGCCCGTGCTCGGGCGGGAAGGCGAGCGCCGCGGGGACGGTGACGTGCTGGAGCGCGCCGGCCTTCACCATCTGCGCGGCCCAGCGGATGACTTGTGGCCGGTACAGGCGCTTGGCAACGTCGATCGGGCCGCCGGTCTCGACGTTCTCTCCCCGCGCGTTCGGCACCTCCACGGCGCTCATGTACAGCGGCACGCCGTAGTTGTCGTGCAGATGGTTCAGGGCGCCGGTGTGGTCGGCGTGAGCGTGGGTGAGGAGGACGGCCCGCAGGTCCTCCGGTCGCGCGCCCAAGGATCGGATGGACCGTTCCACCTCCTGAGTGTCGCCGACCCAGCCGGCGTCGATGAGGGTCAGCGCGCCGCCTTCCTGGATGATCACCCAATTGACGTCTGTGCCGGTGAAGACGAAAACGTTGTCCGCCACCTGTTGTTGGTCCGACCATTTCGGCATGACGGTTGCTCTCCCTGGATGGTTCGACGGGTTGTCTCAGGACTGGGTGATGCGGTGCTCGACCTCGCCGATGCCGTCCAGGACGAGCCGGAGGGTGTCGCCCGGTCTGAGCCAGTGATCGGTCTCCATACCCGAGCCGCCGGGCAGGGTTCCGGTAGCGAAGACCTCACCGGGCAGCAGGTGCTCGTCGCGCGACGCGTGAGCCATCACCTCACCCGGACTCCATCGCAGGGCACGGGTGTCGACCGTGCTGACGGTGCGGCCGTTGATGATGACCGATCCGGTCAACTCGTTTAGCCGGGGCAGGATCTCGTCGGCCGTCACGACTGTGGAAGACATGGAGCTGATGAAGTGCTTGGCCTTCTCCGGCCCCAGCCCGCTGGCCATCTCGTCACGCTGGACGTCCCGGGCGCTGAAGTCGTTGAGCAGGACGAAGCCGCCGATCGCGTCGATGGCTTCCTCGGCGGTCGCGTTGTACAGCGGCGAGTTCAGCACCCAGGCCAGCTCCAGCTCGAAATCGAGGCCCTTGGAGTAACTGGGAAAGGCGACGGGAGTACCGGTCGGCACGAAGGTCATCGCGTTGCCGAAGTAGTAGATCGGCTCGGCGTAGAACAGCTTCTTCGGCTTGAAGCCGGGATACGTCCTCCGGGTGACCTTCTCGAAAGCTGTGGTCAACCGGTAAGTGCCCGGGTAGAAGCGCTTCAGCATGCCGCGACTGGCGTTGATGTTGTGTTGTTCGGACAGCAGGAAGTCACGGAAGGACAGTGGCGCGAACGGCAGCAACGACCCGGTCAGCTGCAGGTGCCGGTCCGCCGTGGCCAGCTCCCACTCCGCACTGAACGGCGACGGCCCGAGGGGATTCTTCCCGCGAAGAGGCTGCCACTGTCCGGCGTCGCAGTGCTGGGTCTCCAACCCCGACCGGGTGCGAACTCGTCGCAGTCTCATCGACCCGCCCTGACCGGTAGCGCGATCCGGTCCAGGTCGTTCCCGACATGGACCTTCCCGCTGTACCCCACGCTGCACTTGGCCTTCCACACCAGGTCGGGCACCAGCAGCGGGTTCGACGGGATCAGGTGGGTCAGGACCAGCTGCGGGACGCCGGCCGCCTGCGCGACCCGGGCGACGTCCCGCTCGATGGTGTGGGAATCCTTCAGGTGAGCGAGCAGATCAGGGTCGAGGTTGCCGGTCGCCTTCGCTGCCGCCTGGATGAAGTCCAAGTTGATCACCTCGTGCACCAGCACGTCGGCACCGCTGGCCAGCGTGATCAGGTTGGTGCTGTACGAGGTGTCACCGCTGAAGACCACGGAGCCGTTTCGGTCGGTGTCGAACCGGAACGCGAAGGCCGGGAAAACCTTTCCGTGCGGGACGAGGGTGGCGGTGACCCGCACCCGGTCGTCCTCGAAGACCGGGAACGGTGTCGTCGGTATCGGGGCGGTGTTGCCCGGCCCGGGCCCGGCCGGCACCCGGATCTCGTGGATGTCCTGGATGTCGGTGATCCGGCTGGTGCCGGTATCGCGCATGAACAGGTTGTAGCTGTACGCGTAGCCCTGGTTCATCCGGTCGGTGAGGTCCTTGATGCCCGGGGTCGGGTTGTCCGGCGCGATGTTCGGGATGTCCGGCAGCGGCAGGCCACCGGCCGGGCCGGGCCCGTAGACCGGCAGCGGAGTCGTCGGCAACCGGTCCCCGAAACCGTTCGGCTGACCACCTTCGAGCAGGAAGTAGTTGTAGTAGTCCGCGAGGTGGTCGGCGTGCAGGTGGGTGATGAACAGGCCCGCCAGCGCCGAGAACCTCAACCCGGCGTTCAGGTACTGGGTGACACTGCTGCGGCCGGCGTCGACCACGTAGTTGAACCCCTCGACCGTCAGGACGGTCGAGGTGCCGGTGCGCACGTAGTCGGCCTGCGGACCGCCGGCCGTGCCGAGCTGAGTGAGCACCGTGCCCTTCGGCTGCGAGGGCACTACCGGGAGCAGCGGCCGCAGAGGAGTACCCGGCAGCGGCGCGGCCTCGGCCCGCGATGACGACCCCGGAGCCACCGCGCTCGCAACCCCAAGTCCGGTACCGGCCGCCGCCGCCGCGAGCAGGGACCGCCGGGCGAGCGGGCGGCCCGAAGAACTGGTGTCACACATGGCGCCTCCCGGCGTGGTAATGATCTTGGTGGTCGGTGCGTGAGATCACCATCGCGAAGACCAGTCCACTTCTGATCCAGTCCGAATCCAGCCCCTGCCTACCCGGACCTGATCATCGGCGCCGGTCTGCACCGTTCCTCTACGAACAACGAAGTGCTCGTCGCGGCGTGCTGGTCGTCCGACGCAGACCAAGAGCGGAGTGGCCGTCCTCGGCCGTGCGGCTACCGCGAACCATCAGGGTCAGGCATCGTCAATGGTCAGGGCGCGTTCTGGCTGATCACAAGCTCGGCGTCAACAGCCGTCGTCACTGATCGGCCAGCTCTACAGCTGATCAGCGGACGCCGAGAGCCAGAGGCTGTTCACCCAGCTCGCCCTGCAGGCCTGACCTCAGGCGTGGTTCACGCGCCGGCGCTGGCCGCCATACTCCTGACGACTCCATCGAGGGTTGCGACGCGGTGCTCTCGATAGTGCCGCCGGTAGCCGCAGAGGACACCGCTCACGCAGTGGCCGGCTTCCGGACTCTCGTCGATCTGAACGCCGTCGCCCCCGACACCGCCGAGTCCGTCAATCGCATCGTCGAGCACGTCATGGCCCGAGCGGTTGGCGGCAGCGTGATCGGGCCTCCACCTCCGGAACGACTCGCGTCTATCCAAGCGGCACCCTGCGACCGAGGCAGCACGGCTCTTCTCCGGCGCAGTGATCGAGACCGTCGTTCTGGACGGGCATCGAACGGCCGCGTTCGCCATCAAGATGGTGTACGGGTCATGGACCAAAGGCAGCGCCGACCTGTTGCTGGCCGCGCATGCGACCGCCGAGGAATACGGGGTGGGCGCCGCGCTCGACGCGGAATGGAAGCGGTCGCAGCCGATGCTCACCGAGCGTCTGGAGCGCGCCAAATCCCAGGGTGCTGCGAAGGGTTGGCGCTGGGCGGCCGAGATGCACGAGAACGCCCGGACCTTCGGCGCGGCCGGGCGGCCGACCGGTTTCCGGGAAGCAGCCGCCGACGTCTATGACCAGTACCGACGGAGGTTCACGGCGCTCGTGCCGGCTAGAACGGCTTTATTTGACCGCGATTGACGTTGAGACTGTTGTCCGAGTCCCTGTCGCGTCTCGATGGGAGGCGCAGGGTTGCCCGAGAGGGACGAGACGAGCTTGTGATGCGGTGAGGACGTGTCACCCTCCGCAACGCGGTGTCCGCAGTCCGATCGGGGTAATGCTGTCACCGGAGGAACCATAAAAGCCTCTGACGAGATTGCCGCACGCGTTGGGGTAGTTATGCAAAAGGTTCAGGGTGGCGTAGCCCGTGCCTGTGCTGCTCGTATGCGGGGTGCTGGTGTAGGTCTGCCCTTGGGCCGGACAGGTTGTGCGCTCCGCTCCCGAATAGGCAGCGATTCCACCGCCGACGTTCCACTCGCAGCTGGAACGGCCGGTGGCCTTTTTGTTCACGATCACGACATAGAAGGTGCAGGCTGTGGACCGGCGCAGAACGATCCACATCCCGGCGTCTTCCCAAGTTCGCCCTTGCCCGTCGGTGTCGAAGCTGAGGGTGTAGGAGGAGCCGTAGTCGTGGTAGGCGCATGAGGCAGCAGAGGAGGCGGGTGCTCCCATCACGCTGAGGCCTGTGCCGCACAGTACGAGCGCGAAGAGGACGATCAGTTTTCGGCTGAGCCAGTGGCCGCCTGCGTGCCCGAGGCGTGAGTATCTTGACTCGCGCTGGACGGGCTGCACGCGCTGCATAAGGTCCCCTATTGGTATTTTGTCCACTTTCGTTGACCCGACCATAGCTTGAGCATCGTGTCCGGTAAATACCGCGACTGCCGGCCCGGCTTCGCGAGGACAGCAGGTGATGACACCGCGACGCCGTCTGTCTCGGTGTCTTCTGTGGATCGAGATGAGTAGCGGTCTATTTCGTCATCTCGCGGGTGGGCGGACGGTGATGCCGCCGAGGCAGAGGTAGCTCATCGCGGTGAGGTGTCGCGGCGCGCATGTCCGTAGCCGCGGCGTTGGATGACTCGGATCTTGGCGTGATGCCCTCGATGCGAGAGTTAGACAGGCCGAGTTCGACGGCTGAGGCAATGCCGTCGAAGGCCCGGAAGATTCTGCGGGCGAGGGTGCTGAACGCTGAGATGCCGCTGGTTTCGGCGGCCTGGCGCCAGGCGGGTGGTGTTGGCGTCTGCGTCCAGGTGCGCTGCGACCAGGCGTTTCACGGTGGCTCCGCGGTGCGCCACGCGACCCGCGACAGGGCGGCGATCGCGGACTTGTCCATCCGCTGCGCAAGCCCATGCGATGGTGTCTTCCAGATCGCGGGTGCAGCGGGCACCAGGCCGCGCCCAGGGCACGTCCTCGGCCGGATCCCCCACGCCGCCGGCAGTCGATCCGGGCAATGTCGGCTTCCAGCCACAGCT
>CALMAR010000353.1:570-9851 GCA_937859855.1 uncultured Kineosporia sp. | reverse complement strand
TGCCCGCACTGAAGGGCGGCCCGCACCACGTCCCGATCGGGGTGTCCGGGGAACCGAGCGTGACGACTCAGGTCAAGGGCCTGTTCGCGGCCGACGGCAACACCAGCTTCACGGTCCGCGAGTACACCCAGGAGGCCGACCTGCGGGCGGCCATCTCGGACCGGAAGGTGTACGGCGGGCTGGCGCTGGGCCAGAGCGGGGCCACCATGCTCGTGGCCAGCGGGGGAAGCCCGACCGTCGCGCTCGTCCTGAACTCGGTGGCCAGCGAGTTCGGATCGCAGGCGAACGTTCAGATCCCGGTGAAGGACATCGTCCCGTTGCCGAAGCAGGACGCGCGCGGAGCCGGCCTGGCCGCCGTCGGGCTGCCGATCGTCCTGGCCGGAGTGCTGCCCGGGTGGCTGCTGCTGTACCGGCGGTTCTCCCGGCAGCTGTCCACGGCCCTCGGCGTCGCGGTGGCGTTCTCGCTGGTCGGCGGGTTCGCCATCGGCGCGATCCTGCAGTTCTGGTTCCACTCCGTGTCCGGCAACTACGCGCTGACGTCGCTCGGGCTGGCGCTCGGGCTCGCCGCGATCGCCTTCCCGCTGACCGGCCTGGCCGGCATCGCCGGCCCGGTCGGCGTGGGCATCGGGACGACGCTGATGGTCCTGGTCGGGTACCCGCTGTCGGGGTTCGCCACGGCACCGGAGTGGTTTCCCGGGTTCTGGGGCAACCTCGGTCAGGCTCTGCCGCCCGGTGCCACGGCCACGCTGCTGCGCTCCACCGCGTTCTTCGAGGGACGCGGTTCGATGTCGTCGCTGATCGTGCTCGGTGCCTGGACCATCGGCGGGCTGGTGCTGGTCGTCGTCGGATCGCTGCTGAACCCTCGGGACCTGTACCTGGACGACGACGAGCTGGCGGACGCGAGCCCGACCGAGGTCCTCACCACCGCGTGAGCTGCTCCGCCGGGCGAATCGGCTCGGCGGCGGAGGAGGTCCGCTGCGGGGGACGGATGACGTCGGGGCTGGTCGCCGCAGACCGGCCCCACCCCGCTCATGAACCGACGGGGTCGGGTCAGGCTCCCGGAGGCACCGGGCGCCAGGTCGTGCCGTCCCACCAGTGGGAACCGTCGGGCTGACGGACCGCATGGGGCGGCACGCTCTCGCCGGTCGAACGCCAACTGATGCCGTCCCACCACTGCTGCCGATCCGGCGACAGTTGCAGGACCGGCCCGGGGTTCGTCAGGGGCGGCGCATCAGGAAGATGCTCGCTGCCGCGGTAGGGCGGGACGATCGGCCCGTCGAGCATCACGATCTCTACGACCTGGTCCTGCTGCAATGCGTAGACGACCAGATAGATGAGAAGCGGCACGACACACAGGAAAAAGCCGATCACCATCGCGGCGATGCTGAACTGCTTGCGCTTGATCAGCGTCACCGAACGGTTGTTCTGGCTGGCCACCATGAAACCTGCGGAGACCAGGCGGGTGATCTCCAGTTGCATCTGCTCGGGCTCTGTCACCTGGATCTGCCGGACATTGGCCACTGGATCTCCCCGATGTACTCACTGGTCTGCGGGCCGACGGCACCGCATCATGTCGACGCACCTGCGGCCCGAAAGGTCTTCGCGCCGCCCAGGCTTCCTCACGCCTCGCCGCTCGGTTCACTCGAGGACGAGACCCACGGCCTGGGTGGGCTCTTCCTTGTCGGGCGGGGCCTCTCCTCGTGGTGCTCATCGAGCCAAGCGGCGAGATCGTCGAGTATCTCGATCATGTCCGACAGCGGATAACGAGCCGTCGGGAACTGACCGTAGTTGCTCTCGAGCGTCACCGTGTCGCCCTCGACGGTGGCGACGTAGCCGTCCTGGCCCAGACCCGCCTCGTTCGGACGCATTCCGTTCTCGGCCCGATCCCGGAACCAATCAGCAGCCCTGCGGACGCTCTGTGGGTCATTGGGCAGGTCTCCTGCGACGAACGAAGCGACGACTTCATCCCCCGGGGGAACCTTGATGTCCAGACTTCCGGAGTTCTCACGCCAAGAAAATTCCGCTTTCACGACTACGTCCTTCCTGATGTCTCACCATCTGGGATAGGCGGTTCTCAGCTCTTTGGTATCCCTGTCGTACCAGCCTTCGAGTGCATTCCCGTTGCTGTCCATTCCCGTCCAATGGCCGTCGTCCCTTTCGCCGTCGGGGTCGTGCCAGGCCTCGTTGACCGACGTCCTCACCTGGTCGGCCGACCACTCATTCGGGAAGAACGTACTCATGGCCTTTGTCTTCATCCCACCGTCCTCCTTGGTGAACACGAGGTTTTCGGCCCGGTAGGACGTGCCCGCGAGCGGCTCCGGGCTGTCGGAGCCCGCCTGCTCGGCGGAATCCTCGGGTTGACCCGAGCCGTCGGACTCCTTCGTTCCCTGCTCGGCCGCCTGCTCGGCGGAGTCCTCGGGGCGGTCCGAGCTGTCGGACGCCTTCGTTTCCTCCGCCGCCACCTTCATCACCGGTCCCACCTCTGGCTGGGAGTTCGGGGCGAACGCTCGACCGTCCGGGGGTTTGCCATCCGGACAGTGATGCCATCCGGTCGGTTTCTTGTCGAACTCGCCGTTGAGAATGTGGTTCATGGCGGCGTCGGTGATCTCGGGACGTTTCGTCTCCTTGGGCCGGTCCGCGTCTGCCGCCGTGCCCGGCGACTCGGACGTGTCCCGCCCTTCGGGCTGGGAAGGCGAGGTGGAGTTCACCGCAGCATCGGTGCTCTGCTGCTGAGGTTGTTCGGAGCGGGCCGGGTCTCGTTGATCCCGCAGCGCTGTCCCGAGCTCGCGTGGGACCTCCGGCTCCTTGCCGGTCTCGGGCGCTGCCCCGTTCCGCGCCTGCTGCTCCGCCCGAACCGGCTCGCCCTCACGCCGCACCTCTGTCGCGGACGCGGACTCCGCCGGTCCACGTGCGGGACCACCGTTGCCGTACGTCGAGCGAAGCTCCGGGCTCACATCCGGACCGTCACCCTTCCTGGTCTCGGGCGGCGGAGGCGGAGGCGGCGGGGGCGGCGCGTCCTTCGCCCCGGAGACCTCAGGCATGGCCCATCCCGTCGAGCAGACCCGCAAGAGTGGCGAACAGCGCCGGCATCGACCGGCCGGTGCAGGCGTAGCCGAACGCCCGCTCGACGGCTCGCCCGTCAGCCGTTCCGCAGAGTGCGATCAAGGCGTCCGCCAAGCCGCTGTACTGCACATCCCCCAGGACGGGCGCCTTGCCGGTCGAGGCGAAGGCAGGGTGGAGGGCGATCTCGGCGAGCTGGCCCGCGAGGGTGGTGGCGTCCAGAAGCAGACCGCGGGCGGCCCAGTGCCGGGTGTCGGGGTGAACGGGGGCGACGGAAGCCGCTTCCGCACCGAGGTCGTGAACCGCATCGCGCAGCGCCAACCATTCCTTGACGAACCTGAAGTATCCGGCCTGCCACTTCCGGGTGTCCGAGGCGGGAAGTGCCTCACCTGCCAACCGACTTCTCAGGACGCCGTTCGCGTGGACCGAGAAGTCGTCGGTGTCGACCCAGCGGCGAAGAACAGGACGTCGAGCATCCACCGCACGATCCGTGGCGGTAGCCAGAGCACAGTCGAGCTCCCGCGCCGTCCCGGCCAGGGTCTGGCGTACCGGGGCTCGGGGGCCGGGAGGTTCGATGCCGAGCACCATGGATGCGACGACCGCCTCCACCCAGACCGTGACCGCCGGTTCGACGACCCTGGAACGAGATTCGTTCAGCTCCCGCAGGTTGCAGGCCTCGGCGAGGCATTCCTTGCCGCACAGGGTGCTGCGCCGTCGCGCCATCGGCGGAACGCGGTTGCACTGCCCACCGAGTTCACGTCCGACACCGGACTTCATCCTGACCAGAAGAGGCCGATCCGCGCCGTCCACGGTGAGAGCCGCAACCCCGGGCGGCAGTGCCACGACGGCCTCGGACTGCTCCGTGGTCAGGTTCATCGTCGCGCCGACGGCCTCGCGGTCGTCCAGGGCCGGCAGGCGGTGCATCACCTTGAGTGCGGTGTTCTTGATGACGTCCGGCACGATCTTTGCCGGGATCTGCTCGATCACGGCCACTCCCTCCCCGTACGCGCGGATCTCGGCCAGCAGGGAGGCGAAGAGCTCGACCGCAGCCGCCGCCGGACCCGACTCGACCTTCCGCAGCAGCCGGTGCGCCTCCTCCAGCAGCAGCACGTGCCTGAGCTCCCCCGCCTCGGCCGCCCCGTGCCGGACCCGAAGGTGCTCGACGATCCTGATCAGCACCGCACCCATCAGGAACGCCTTGTCCTGATCGTTGGTGATGGGCTCGAGTTCGAGGACGGCGTTCAGCGACAGGAGTTCGCCCACGTCCAGGGGGTGACCGCCTTCGAAGAACCGGCCCGGGGCTCCGGTGCGCAGGCTGCCGATCCGGACGTCGACGAAGCCGCGCACGTCTGCCGCCACCTCGCGTCCGTAGCCGATCTCGTCGACGACGACCCGGGCGGCGGACTGCAGCTCGCCCAGCAGGGGGTAGCGCGGCCGGACCGGCTCCAACGGGTCGTCCCGGTGGAACAGGGGTTTCGTGGCCGGTCGCTGCCTGCCTGTGACGAGGTCCCAGCCGGCCTGCGTGTAGCAGCGGGCCAACGCCTGCGAGAGCACCTGGGGGAAGGGCTCGTTGGCTTCGAAGGCGGCCAGGAACAGTGCCCGGACCAGGTCTGCATGGCTCTGCAGCGGGAACCCCGGCTCGGGTTCCAGAGGGTTCAGCGAGGCCGGCGGCGAGTCGAGCTCGCCGGGCCGGATGACCAGGACCCGGCCTTCCGGGCCCAGCCTCGCCGCCATCCGGGAGTATTCGGCCTTGGCCGGCTCGACGACGAGCCACGGAATCCGCCGAGGGCCCGTGCTGAGTGACTCCAGCAGCCAACGGGCGGTCTGCGACTTGCCGGAACCTGTTGCACCGCACACGAAGGTGTGACGGTTCAAGGTCTGGTAACTCACCTGCAGCTCGCCGGCCGGGCGCAGGGCGTCGTCCAGCACCGTGCCCATCAGGATGCCGGCCGGGTCGGCGGAGAACTGCTCCGGGGTGACGTCGAAAGCCGCCGGCAGCACCGTCCGGACGCCGGGAAGCTCGCGCCCCGGCGGCCGGGCGACCGATCCGAGGAACTCCGACGTCGCAAGGAACGGAGACCGGCCGCCGTCGATCTCCTCGCGACCGGACAGCATCTCGGCCAGCGATCCCAGCGTGGCACCGGGCAACACGACGTACGGGACGTCGTCCAGGTCGCTCGCGCTGCTCAGCAGCACGGCGGTGCGCCGGGTGCGCGCCGGGTCCACCCCACCGACGGCGATCCGCACCGACCAGAGCCCCGTGGCACGCGACCTGGTCAGTTCGCGGAAACGTGCTTCGGTGCGCTCCAACTCGATCCGATGCACCTGCGAGTTCTCCCGCTGGCGCAGGAGGGGGATGCGACCCGCCAACCGGGACCGCTCGGCCTCGACCACGTCGCGCGGCACCGGTTCCGCCATGACCATCCAGCAGAACGGATCGGTCAGGTGGGCAACGTACTCATCGAAGGGCAGGCGCAACGAGGGAAGGCCACGCGACTCCGCCGCCTCGGGCGCCCACAGGATGTCGGCCTCGCCGACGCATCGCACCCAGTACGGAAGTTTCTCCAGCTCTGCCTCCACCTGCGCCGCGGGGATCGAGCAGCCCCGCGAGCCGGGTGGGTACAGCACCGGGACATCGCCTGCGTCACCTTCGGCGTCGTCGACCACGAACGGAAAGACCGGATGGCCGCCCATGGCGTACAGGAGTCGGCGCGATCCGCGCGGCCTCATGCAGACGAACGCGATGCTGCTCGATTCGGCTTCCAGGCCGAGGAGTTCCGCGTGCGCACCGGCCAGTGCAGCGAAGATCTGCCGCCTCAGCCCGAGCGCGTCCGTGGCGTCGGCCGCCCGGGGCACCTGGGTCAGCTGCACCCAGCTCAACCTCTCCCATCCGCCCACGATCACGAACGGAAGCCGATCGGCGGCGGTTCGACCGGCGGCGGAGCCTCCGCATGCGACCCGATGCGCACAGAAGGCGGTGCCTGCACCCGCCGGGTGTCGCCGGCGATCCGCTCGAGCAGCGCGATGCCCGGGTTGCAGTCCGCGGCGACGATCCGACGCGGACCGTCGTAGGCATCCACCAGGACGAAGGCGGTCGTCGGCAGGCTCTGGATCTGCGTGGGTTCCACGGCCAGTTCGTAGACCCGGCTGACGCTCGAGCCGTCGGACACGGTGTTGGTCGTCGACCAGTTCACGGTCCTGGACCAGTTGTCCGTCCGCGAGACGCCGGAGGTGTTCGACACGCCGCTACCCGCACCGGACATGGTGGAGTGCGAGTTGGAGACGGTCCCGCCGGCTCCCCAGGACTTGCTCTCGCCCTCGGTGACCGCATCGCTGATCTGTCGAGTGAGCTGGTTCAGTACGAACTTGTACCCACGACCGATGAAATCGGCTGCCGACGCCGCCTCCTGGGCGTTGCCCAACCTCATGATCACGGAAGCGCTGTCCGCGCCTCCCAGCAGGTGCACCATGTCGCCGCGCAGATGCTCCACGAAGACGACCGTGCGGACGCCGGCGCGACGGGCGAGCCGCACCATGGTCTCAAGGCTCGACAGTCCGAGATCGTCGCCGCCGAGGAGCATCAGCATCGCAGTACCGCCCGTCCCACGGCGGGTCCTGAGGTGATGGATCAACGTCTGGACCAGCAGCCGATCCGCGAAATCCTTGCGGCGGCGGTTGTCGTCGCCCGTGCGCAGGACGAGAGCGCCGGTGGTCCACAGACTGACGGCGCGTTCCGTCGTGGGGGTCGACGTCTGCACGAGCAACCCCACCATCGATGCGAGCACGTGCAGCTCGCGCTGAGCCTGCTCGTCCTGTCCCGCGGCATCGACGTAGGCCGACAGCCTCTGGATCTCGCTGTCGCTGAGGACGGGGTCGGTGACCGCCGGTGGATCGTACGAGCGGCGCAGCACCTGCAGGCCCGCCGCGATCCGGCGGAAGGTCAGGTCGCCGTCCAGCCGGTTGGTCACTGCTCGCACCAACTCGGCGTCGATGGTGCGCAGATCCGATGCGTCGCTCGGGCGCGAACTGAACACGGCCTCGGCGATCAGCTCTGCCACGATCTCAGCGGAAAGGCCGCGCAGCAGATCGACACGGGCCAGGTCCGTCGGCAGGTCGACAGACGCGGTCTCCACGCCCCTGCCCCGGGCCATGGCGATCAGTTCCCTGCTCACGTCGTGCTCGGTGAGATCGACGATCAGGACAGAGCGTTCGCTGGAAAGATTCGAGGCGCCCAGCGTGGCGACCATGGCAGCCCATCCATCGGGCGTGCCCCCGAAGACATCCACGCGCGAGGCGCCGGCCGCTATGCCGACGGGATACCAGAGGTCGGCGCTGTCGACCCGGACCTTTTCACCCGTCATCCACGAGTCGACGGACGCCTTCCAGCTCGCCCACGCCTCCTGGTACCGGACGTAGTCAGCGTTGCGCGCCGCCAAGAATTCGGCATCGGCATACGGAACCGGCCCGCGATCCGGCGTGGTGAAGTACGGCACGAACCAGACCAGTACGAGGATGAGCGCGACGATGACGAGCGGGCCCCCGCCGTACCTGGCGGTGGCGAGGCCGAGGAGCGCGCAGGCGCCGATCACGACGGCCCGCTTCACCAGGGTCGATCGGGACGCGACGACGCCGGGTATCGAGACCAGCGGCAGTGGTGGTTCGAACCACAGAGGCTCTGCCTCGAGTTCGGGACTCGGCCGGGCCGGGACCGGCTCGCGGTATTCCCAGCCCCACCGTTCCGGAGGAGTGAAAATGTGCTCCGCCAATGCCCGAGCTGCAATGCGTGCTTCATCCGGCATCAGCGGCCCCCGTCATGACAACTGCGGACAATAATGCAGGAAACGGCCACTCCTTTCATAGGATCTCGGAGCGGGGCCTGGACCTGTGGAGCCGGGCCCGCTCGGGCATGCGGCGCGCCGTGAAGGGCGTCCTGGCCCCGCGCAAGCGCCTCGCAGGCCCGTGCAGATCCACGTGCACGATCCGGCGACCGGTGCCAGCTTCGGGCCGTGATGAACATCGGTTACACCCTCATGTGTGAGCAGACCGGCCCTCGCGATCTGGTGCGATACGCCGCCGATGCCGAGCAGGCCGGGTTCTCGCTGGCGGTGATCAGCGATCACTTCAACCCGTGGCTGGACGAGCAGGGCCATTCCCCGAACGCCTGGACCGTGCTCGGCGCCGCCGCCCAGGCCACCGAACGGCTCGAGCTGATGACCTACGTGACCTGCCCGATCGGGCGCTACCACCCCGCCGTGGTGGCGCAGCAGGCGGCCACCATGGGTCTGCTCAGCGACAACCGCTTCACCCTCGGGCTGGGCGCCGGCGAGAACCTGAACGAGCACGTGATCGGCCGCGGTTGGCCGCCGGTGAACGAGCGGCACGAGATGTTCGCCGAGGCACTGGACATCATCGACGCCCTGTTCGACGGCGACTACGTCAACTACGTCGGCCGCCACTACCGGGTCGACTCGGCAAAGCTGTGGGACCTGCCGGACCGGCGGGTCCCGATCGGGGTGGCGGTCAGCGGCAAGCAGTCGGTGCAGGCGCTGGCGCCGAAGGCGGACGTGATGGTCGCCGTCGAGCCGCTCGACGACCTGGTACCCGACTTCGCCAAGGCGTCGCGGGCGAGGAAGCCGCGCGTTGTCGGGCAGCTGCCGATCTCCTGGGGGGCGGACGCCGAGGCCGCGAAGAAGCGCGCGCACGAGCAGTTCCGCTGGTTCGCAGGCGGCTGGAAGGTCAACGCCGAGCTGCCCGGGCCGTCCGGTTTCGCCGCGGCCAGCCAGTTCGTGCGACCGGACGACGTCGCGGAGCAGATCCCGTGCGGGGACGACGTCCAGGCCGTGATCGAGGCGCTGAAGCCCTTCGCTGACGCGGGCTTCACCGACGTGGCGCTGGTCCAGATCGGCGGTGACCAGCAGGAGGCGTTCCTCGCGGCGGCCGAGAAGCAGCTGCTGCCGGAGCTGCGCAAGGCCTTCGCCTAGGGACGGGCAGTCCCGCGGCCGCCCGGGGCAGGGATCGCGACAACGGCAGGACTGATCCAGCCGAGGACGCCGGGTCGGGCTCGTGCGCCGGATCCGTCCTGTCGTTGTCGCGCTCGCTGGGGGACCATTGTGGTCGTGCCGCACCTCGACGTCCGCCATACCGCCGACCTGAGCCCCGCCGACCTGGGCGCCGTCCGCATCCTGCTGTGGGCGGCGTTCGTCGGCGACGACGCGATCACC
>CALMAR010000353.1:0-560 GCA_937859855.1 uncultured Kineosporia sp. | reverse complement strand
CCCGCCCCCGGGGGGCGCGTCCCGACCCCTGGGGGGGGCGGGGTGGGGGGGCGACGACGCGATCACCGAGGAGGACTTCGAGCACTGCCTCGGCGGCATGCACGTCATCGTCTGGGACGGCGGCAGCGCGATCGCGCACGCGGCCGTGATCATGCGCCGGCTGCTGCACGGCGGTCGCGCCCTGCGGACCGGGTACGTGGAGGGCGTTGCCGTGCACCCGGACCGGCGGCGCCAGGGCCATGGCGGCGCGGTGATGGCGGGGGCCGAACGGATCGTCGACGGCGGGTACGAGCTGGGCGCGCTCGCATCCAGCGAGGACGGCGTGCCGTTCTACCGCGCCCGGGGGCTGGCGGGTCTGGCCCGGCACGGCGGCCGCGGTCCTGCCGGACGGCCGGCGGCGGACCCCGGACGTGGACGGCTGGATCCACGTCCGGCCGGTCACCGCAGAGTTGGACGACGCCGGCGACCTGGCCTGCAACGACCGTCCGGGCGACGCCTGGTAGGTGTCCTGGTAGGTGTGCTGGTAGGTGTGGCTGCGCCGGCGGGCCCGGCGCCGGCAC
>CALMAR010000352.1 GCA_937859855.1 uncultured Kineosporia sp. | reverse complement strand
CGCCTACACCGCCCGCCCCAAAGCCAGCCCCGGCACCGACCGGGCCGCCGCCACCCACGATCGGGTCCGCCGCGACCGGATCGATGACGCCGGATCAGTCACCCTGCGCATCGGCGGGCGCCTCCACCACATCGGCGTCGGCCGGACCCACAACCGAACCCCCGTGATCATGCTCATCCAGGACCTACACGTCCGCATCGTCCACGCCGCCACCGGCGAACTCCTCCGGGAACTCACCATCAACCCCGCACGCGACTACCAGCCCCGCGGCCTGCCATCAGGCCCGCCACCAGGCAAACGAAACCGCCGAACCCACAATCCGCAGGTTCGGCGGTTTCCTATGACTTGAGACATCACATCGGTCGGGATGACAGGATTTGAACCTGCGACCCCTTGACCCCCAGTCAAGTGCGCTACCAAGCTGCGCCACATCCCGAGTCGCATCTGGGCCCGAAGTCGCCGAGCCCAGAACGGGTCGAAGCTTACCTCAACAGCGTCTCGAGGCTCGCCGTCCGTTCCAATCTGGCCAACCGTCTCGCCCACTACCCAATTCTTCTGGAAGTGATGTGCTCTCCTGGCGGGGCGGCCGGTCACGGAGATGCACACACCGCCGGCAATCGCTGCCTTAATCATTCACCGCGGTGGCCCGGCCCATGGTCGCCGCGACGCGACGCGACGCGACCCAAGGCCAGGCAGAGCTGAGGGCGTATAGGCCGGTCTGACCCCTCCTGGGCAAGACAGCCGGTCTGTTGCATACTCGCCTCCGAATGATCTGTCGAATGTGGGGCAGATGGCGTGATTCTGAGGAGTGTGATGAAACGGTTCGCCGGCGGCCTGGCTGTCTGCTCGTTGCTGCTGGCCGGATGCGGAACCGCCTCCGATGGCGAATCCCGCGTCACATTCCCCGGCCCTGCTTCCACGTCGGCGCCTGGCTCGGCGGTCTCCGCGGGTCCAGCAGCCGGGCTGGCCGCAACTGCGACGCCGGAAGAGGCAGCCAGCCGAGCGAGCGGCGCACCTAAAGGCAGGCAATATCAAGATCCACAGGAAAAGTACACGATCAGCCTTGACCCACACTGGACGGCCAGCAGTGGCCCGACCAACGCCGAGTATTGGATCGTGGGCAAGACCGACCACGGTTTCAAATCGATGATCAACATCACCACAGAGGATCTCACCGGCTTGGCCCAAGGCATCTCAGCGGCGACCTACCTGCGGCTCAGCGTGAAAAATCTCAAGGCCGCAGGCTTCAAGGTGATCAAGCAGGGATACGTCCAGGGCTACAACACCGAGAAGCTCGGATCGGTGGAGTACACCGGCTCGGCCGCCAATACCGGCGCCAAGATTCACCTGCTCGCACTGTTCGATATGGATGAGAACACCGCGGTCGTGGCCACCCTGGGCACCAGCCAGCAGATCTTCAGCAAGGCCAAGGCGACCGTTCAGCCCTACATGCGAACGCTCAAGGTCGTTGCCAGATCGACATAGTTCCGCTCGCGAGATCTGGCCGCTTCGGTACTCGTCTCCGCCGAGAGGTTCAGCGCCTCTTGCGCTTCTCTCTGGCCCGGACCGACAGCTCGATCGGCGTTCCCTCGAAACCGAATTCCTCGCGAAGCCGGCGCTCGATGTACCTGCGGTAACTTGCCTCGAAGAAGCCGGAGGTGAACAGGACGAATCGCGGCGGCTTGGCTGAAACTTGGGTGCCGAAGAGAATTCTCGGCTGCTTGCCACCGCGCACCGGATGCGGATGCGCCTGCATGATCCGGGCCAGCAGCGCATTCAGCCTGGCCGTCGGGACCCGGGTCTCCCAGGAGACCAGCGCGGTGTCCAGCGCCGGAGGAAGCCGGTTCACATGCCACGATGTCTTGGCCGACAGATTGATCCGGGGCGCCCACTGCACCTGTACCAGCTCCTGGTCCAGCTCCCGCTCCAGGAATCGCCGGCGCTCGTCGTCCATCAGATCCCACTTGTTGCACGCGATCACCAGCGCACGTCCGGCGTCCACCACCAACTGGATCACCCGGATGTCCTGCTCGGTCAGGGGCTGACTGGCATCCAGCAGCACCACTGCCACCTCGGCCTTCTCCAGCGCGGCCTGAGTACGCAGAGCCGCGTAGAACTCGGCGCCCTGCTGATGATGTGCCTTGCGCCGGATGCCGGCCGTATCCACGAAACGCCAAGGCCGGTCGCCGATCTGGACCACCTCGTCGACCGGATCGCGGGTGGTGCCGGCCACCGAGTCGACCACCACGCGTTGCTCCCCAGCCAGAGTGTTCAGCAGGCTGGACTTGCCCACGTTGGGCCGTCCCAGCAACGCCACCCGGCGCAAGCCGTTTTCCGGCGCCGACCCCAGTGCAGACTGCCCGGGCAACGCATCCAGGATGGCGTCGAGCAGATCTCCGCTGCCCCGCCCGTGCAGCGCCGAGACCGAGTAGGGCTCACCCAGGCCCAGACTCCACAGCGCCGCGGCGTCGGATTCGCCCCGGGCGTCGTCCACCTTGTTGGCCGCCAGCACCACCGGTTTACCGGATCGGCGCAGTAACCGGACCACCGCCTCGTCAGTGCTGGTCGCTCCCACCTGTGCGTCGACCACGAACAGCACAGCGTCGGCCAGATCGATCGCCACCTCGGCCTGCTGGGCCACCGACGCCGCCAGGCCATGCAGATCGCGTTCCCAGCCACCGGTATCGACAACCACAAAAGGCCGCCCGGACCATTCGGTTTCGTAGCGAACGCGGTCCCGGGTCACGCCCGGCAGATCCTCCACCACCGCTTCCCGCCGACCCAGCACCCGGTTGACCAGAGTGGACTTGCCAACGTTCGGGCGGCCCACCACCGCAAGCACGGGTAGCGGAGCAGACGGCCTGGCGTCCAGGTCGGCAGCTGGCTGATCAGCCAGCAGAGCCCGGTCCTCGTCGGATAGGTCGTAGTCGTCCAGCCCCGCTCGCAGAGCGCTGGCCAGGTTCCGCGGGTCCGCTGCTGACTCGGCGGCCTCCTGGTCGCTGGTCAGCAGTTCCGCCTGGATCTCGGACTCACTCACGGCTGGTACCGCGGGCGCACTGCCCCGGCCCGAGGGTCCGTGCGGCTGACGAGGTCACTGCCGAACCGAGTCCGCGATCTGTGGCCGTGCGGCTGCGGCCACCGCCGAGAGCACTGCGTGCACGGTCTGCTCGAAGTCCAAGTCCGAGGAGTCGAGATGCACGACGCCGCCGGCGGCCTGGTGGAAACTGGATACGGCGGAGTCATCCCGGTCCCGCCGGATCACCTGATCACGAGTGGCTTCTACCGCTGAAGCGGAATCGCTGCCGTGCACCTCGCGAGCCCGTCGAGCCAGCCTGGCTTCCTCGCTAGCAGTGAGCAGGATCCGGACATCCGCGTCCGGCGCAACAACGGTGGTGATGTCCCGCCCCTCGGCCACGCACCCGGCGTGCTCGCCCAGCCGCGCGTGCTCGATCAGGTCACGCTGCCGCCGCCGGAGCTCGGCCCGGACCTCCAGGTTGGTAGCAACCTGGCTGACCGCCGCCGAGATGCGGGTCTGGCGGATCTCGGACGTGACATCACGACCAGCCACCGTGACTGACGGGCGACCCGGATCGGTGCCCAAGATCAGCAGCAGTTCCCGGGTGTGCTCGGCCACAGCGGCGGTGTCGGCCAGATCGATGCCCGCGTCTAGAGCCGACCAGCAGGCGGCCCGGTACATGGCACCCGTATCGATGTATTCCAGGCCCAGCCGGGCTGCGACCTCGCGGGATACGCTCGACTTGCCCGAGCCGGAAGGTCCGTCAATGGCGATCACGAGCGGGCGGGCCAGTGACGCGGGCACGCGGGAACCTCCAGTCCGGGGCGGTGAACCGCTCTCAGACTAGTCGAGGCTGGGCCACGACTGGTCCAGGTGGGTACTAGTCGGCCGGTGAGCTGGGTTGATCAGCTGCTGATGGCCCGCTGGACCATGCCGACGATGTCGGCCCAGACCGACTGCGGAGACACCCAGACCAGATGAGCGGTGTCCTCGTTCAACCGGGTCAGCCGGAAGCTGTGCCGCCCGGCCTGCACCATTTTCAGCGTCTGGGTGGCTGGATCGGTGCTGATCGCCCATCCGCACCAGGCCTGCTCCCAGACCTCGGTGGCCCCGGGCCAGCTGGGTTCGGCGGCTTGGAACCGGGCTTCCACCACACCCCAGCTGACCGTGAAGTCACGGCGTTCGGGCACGGAGTCGGAAGGCTGTATCCCCGCCCAGGCAGCCATTGAAAGCGGGAGCAGATCAAGCCTTTCCAAGTCGAGAGTGATCCTGGACTTGGGGTCGTCCGCTGCCGCCTGAACACCTTCGCTGTGCCGGGTCAAGAACTCAGCTGGAGCATCGGTCGCGAAGATCAGCGCCTGGCCATCGAAGATGTGAGCCTCGAAGATCAGCGGGATTTCGGACGCCGCCGCGTGCACCCGCACGCGCAATGAGGCCGTCCTGATCACCTCGGCCACCCTCAGCCCGTCGTCCGACAGGCGGCCGTGCTCGTCGATCAGTCCAGCCGTGACCAGGGTCTCGAAGCTGCCGGGGGGCAGCCCGCGCCGCTTCAACCTCGGCCTGCGTCCACGGGCATGAGCCATTGCCTGGATGGCCTCGATATGCACGACCGGCCCGCGAGCCTGGTATCCCAGGCTCAGCTCCTGAACCGGAAACTCGGGCATCTCCTCGTTCTCGACCGGCACCGCCTCGTCCTGAACCAGCACCACATCGTTCTGGGCCATGACCTGGCTGACTTGGGCCGGCTCGACCGGCGCCACCTCGTCGTGAGCAGCGATCGGTTGCTCCAGTAGCGACACGTCGAAAGTGGTTCGGGGGACCAGCGCTTCGGCCGTCTCGTCTCCAGCGGCGGACAGCTCTGGCTGACCATCAGTCTGGCCGCCGGAAATATCAGCAGCAGAACCCTTTTCATCAGGCTTCGGCTCAGCGGCGGCTTCGGCATCAGCCCTATCGCTGGTGACGGGCAAGACCGAGCGTGCATGTGAGATCGTGATCGGATTGGTTCGAAGTGCCCGCTCATCCTGACCGTCGACGACCGGCACGGCCGGTTCCGGGTCTGCGTCCTGCTTTGCGGCCTGGGGCGGGCCGGCCTGCTTGTCACGCACGCTGGCGGACGGACGGTAGAAGCGCTCGAATCCCAAGCTCACGAATACCCATCTATGCACGATCCTTCCGCCGAAGCATCAATGCCTCTCAGCGGAGTGGCTGTCTGACTGGCTGCGGTGCAGAAGTCACCTGCCTTCACGCGAGTCGTTCCGGGCCGGGGCCACCGGCAATTACGGTTCGATTCACGGTGAATCTTCTCATAGGTCATCTCCGCGCATTCACCCGGCCGCGAAGGAATCAGACATTGCTGGCGCGTGCGGATTGCTGATCCGCCGCAGAGCCGGGCGCATTGGCCGCTTTCGCTCCAATTGCGTCATCGTCATCCCACGGGCGCCTCAGCCGACAACGTGCCAGTCGCGGCTGGCCAGAGCGCGCTCGAGGTCGTCGCGGGTAGCCGGAAGTACCGAGATCTCCGCCAGGCCAACCGGCTGGCCGGGCGAATGTTCCAGCGAGAACTCCTCGACGTTGATGCCGGCCTCACCAATGTCGTGGAACAAGCGCCGGAGCTGCCCTGGCCGGTCCGGCAACAGCGCGATCAGGGTGGCGTAATTGGTCCGGGGGGCGCCGTGCTTGCCAGGAATCCGTTCTCGTCCGGCCTTCCCCTCGGCCACCACCCGGGCGATCGCCGCCCGGGCTCCGAACGGTTCGGCCGATTCACCAGCCAGTGCGGTCAGCGCCTCCAGCAGGCCGTCCAGGTCAGACTGCAGCTCGCGCAGGACAGACAACACCGGACGGGCGTTCGCGCTGAGGATCTGGGCCCACAGCATGGCGTCGCTGTCAGCGATCCGGGTGACGTCGCGAAGTCCGGGCCCGGCCAGCGCGACCGCCGGCTCACTGGCTTTCAGCAGGCGGCCGGCGACCAGGCTGGCCGCCAGCTGAGGCACATGCGACACCAGGGCCACGGCTTCGTCATGCTCCTGAGCGCCCATCACCACCGGCGACGCCCCCAGTCCCATCGCCAGCCGCCGCACCGTCTCGGTCCGTTCTCCCTCCGAATGGCCCGGGCAGACCACCCACGGCCGGCCCAGGAACAGATCCGCGCGGGCGGCCACCGGCCCCGAGCGCTCCCGGCCTGCCATCGGATGTCCGCCGACGTAACGGCTGGAGTCCAGGCCGAGCGTCCGGGCCGATGCGCGGACCTGATCGGCGATCGCGGTCTTGACGCTGGCCACGTCGGTGACGGTGGCATCCGGATAGGCAGCCAGTTCGGCGATCACCACGTCGGCGGTGACGTCGGGCGGAGCGCAGACGATGACCAGGTCGACCGGCCCGTCCGCTTCGGTGCCGGCCGACGGCTGCCCGGCGCCCACGTCCCGGGACAAGGCCAGCGCGGTCGGCGACGGGTCGTGCAACAGAACCGGTGTGCCCATGCTGCGCAGACCCAGGCCGATGCTGGTGCCGAGCAGGCCGGTGCCCACCACGCGCACGCAGCCGACCGACCGGGCGGCGGCGGGGTCCAGCGTCATGTCAGTCCTCGCGCTGATCCGGGCTGGGCTGGATCGGCTCGACGTCGGTGCGCAGGATATGGGTGCCCCGCTGGTAGACGTTCTGGATCAGCTCGCGCGGCCGCTCGGTGTCCACATGCGCGATCAACCGGACCATCAGCGGCAATGAGCCCTCGACGTGCATCTCCTGCAGGCAGAGCAGGGCAGCCTCGTTGAGACCCAGCTGCCGGGCGGCGGCGGCAGGCGCGATGCTGGTGATGTCCCGGGTGGCGCTGAACACCAAGCTGATGACGTCGTCGTTCTTGAGCTCGTTCGCCGTCATCACCTCGATCACCAGCTCGCGGGTGATGGCCAGTACGTGCTCCTTCTCATCGACCTCGGCCTGGGTCGCGCCCCGGATCGCCCGCACCGCCATCAGAACGCCGCCATCACATGCCTGCCGCATCGAACAGGGCGCTGAGCTCGGCACCGTGTATGGCCCGATAGCGGCCCGACCGCAGGTCCGCGAGCCGGATCGGGCCGATCTGGGTACGCAGCAACTGCAGCACCGGATAGCCGGCCGCCTCGAACAACCGCCGGACGATGTGATTGCGGCCCTCGTGCAGCACAACCTCGATCAGCGCCTTGCCCGGCCGGGCGTCCACCAGTCTGAACGAGTCCACCTTGGCCATACCGTCGTCCAGCTCTATCCCGGCCCGCAGCCGGCGCCCGACATCCTTGGCAACCGGACCAGCCACCTCCACCAGGTAGGTCTTGGCCACCTCATGGCTGGGATGGGCCAGCCGATTCGCCAAATCACCGTCATTGGTGACCAGGATCAGACCTTCGGTGGCGGCGTCGAGCCGGCCGACGTGGAATAGCCGCTCATCCCGGCCGGCCAGCATGTCGCCCAGGCTCGGCCGGCCCTCGGGGTCACTCATCGTGGACACCACTCCCGGCGGCTTGTTCAGGGCCAGGTAGACCAGGGTGTCGTCGAGCTGGATCCGGACCCCGTCCACGTGCACCACCTGGCGCTGCGGGTCGACCCGCAGGCCCAGCTCGCGCACCGTCACGCCGTCCACCTGCACCCGGCCCGCAGTGATCAGCTCCTCGCTGGCCCGGCGAGAAGCGACCCCGGCCTGGGCCAGCACCTTCTGCAGCCGCACCCCGTCAGGCGTGTGGACGTCCTTGACCGGAGCCTGGGGCGGCTGAGGCCGGTGGCCCCGGCTGCTTACCGGCGCACCGGTCCGATCGCGGCCCCCCGGACGACCCCGGTCCCGCGCGGGCCGGGCCGGGCGAGTGCGGTCCGGGCCCCGCCTTAGTAGCCCGCCACGTCAACCAGCGCC
>CALMAR010000351.1 GCA_937859855.1 uncultured Kineosporia sp. | reverse complement strand
GGCTAGCTCCACCGCCCTGCGCGGGAGGATTCGAACCGGAACTGGGCGGATTCTGGCTAGACATGCGGGGCTAGTCCCTTCCGTGGGGCTGAACCGCGGGCATGGATTGCCCTCAAGAGACATTCAGTTAACACATACGAAGCTGTTGCCGCGCAACCTCATTCTCCGAAACGAAACCAAAGTCGTTGGCCACCGGAACAATAAGGACAGATACCACATCGGTATACCAAATCCAGACGTACGAGACAGTTTTCACCGCCACAACTTCTGTACTTAAAGTAATTGCCTGATAACAAAACTCGCGGTTCTCGTTGCTGCGCTTCGCAACTCCTGTCCATGATCAGCGCCGTGGGGATCCATCGTGACGGTCTCTCCGCAGCCGATGCACAGGCGAGGACATCGCTCCGGACGTGACGTCGGGCCCGGTCCGACCGCCTGTGTTCGTGGGGCGCATCATCACGCCGTTGCAGGCACCCGCACAGCGCGCCGGATGCCACGTCGTGCAGCTGGTCGGCTTCTGACACTCCCGTCATGCGGGTGATCGGCCGCCGCGAATCCACAACCGGCGGTCCGTGGCCGGAAGGACCGCTCAGACAGGGTTCTCCCGGTACAGGGTGGGCAGGCCGTCGACCGTATGGGTACTCGGATCACAACGTAACGGGTTGCGCTGGAACACTTCCCGGTGAAACGACGTCACGGACGGGGAACGACCACCAGCGGCATCCCGGCCCTCCGGACGAGCCGGGAGGACAGCCCGCCCAGCAGCACGGTCCGAATCGGCCCGTAACCGCGGGAACCGACAAACATGAGGTCGGTGTCGAGATCGGCCAGCGTCTGGACGACGTCGCCGATCAACAGTTGTGTCTGCGGTGCCGCCCCCGTCGCATCGCTCAGTCGGATCGCCTCGGCGTCCAGCGACGACTGGAAACTCTCCCGGGCGGTGGCCACGAAGGCGCTCTCCGCCTCCTCGCCGCCGATGGTCCACGGAGTGGTGCTGGTGACGGCGTCCAGGGACGTGACCAGCATGAAGGACCCGCCGGCCCGCGTGGCGACGTCCGCAGCGAGCCCGGCGGCGTGCCGTCCCTCGTCGGTGTCCTGGTACGCCACGCACACGCGAGTGATCCGATCCGATCCGGACCGCTGCGCATACCCGTGCGGCGCGATCGCGACCGGCCGCTCGGCTCCGGACAGCAGCCGGCCGGCGGTACTGCCGGCCAGCACCCGGCCACCGGCGTAGCCCTCGGTCTCCGCCGAGCCAACCACGATCACGGCGGCGTCCACCTCCAGGGCGAGGTCGGACAGCCCGCGGGCCGCAGAGGCAGCGGGCAACAGGAGGTAATCGACGTCCGACAGCGATGCCCCGGACAGCCGGCCCTCGGCGTCCTTCAGCACCGCCTCGGATGCGGACCGCCGGGAGGCGACCCATTCGGCGTCCACCCGCCCCGGCCCGATCGGCGCCGGATCCGGGTAGACCTTGACCACGAGCAGCGGCAAGGACAACGACCGCGCCAGGGTAGCGCCCAGCGCGAGCGCGTCCCTTCCGGAGGAATCCGCGTGATAGCCGACGACCACGGACCCGCTGAAGCCGCTCATCGCCGCCCCCTCAGGCGGTCCGCGCCGAACCTGCGGGGTCGTCCGAGCCGCCCGAGCCGCCCGAGCCGCCGGGGCCGCCAGCCGGCTCGTGCCGCAGCTTCGAGTGCCGGTAGCCGTAGCCGGCGTAGATCACGACGCCGATGACGAGCCAGACGACGAACCGGATCCACGTGGTCAACGGCAGGTCCGTCATCAGGTAGATCGCGAAGGCGATGCCGATCAGCGGGAAGAAGGGCGAGAACGGCACCTTGTACGGCCGTTCCATGTCCGGACGGGTCCGGCGCAGGATGATCACGCCGATGTTGACCAGCACGAAGGCGAACAGGGTCCCGATGTTCACCAACTTGATGATCTCGCTGAGCGGGACCAGTGCAGACAGGATCGCGATCAGCACACCCATCCCGATCGTCAGCAGCGCCGGCGTGCCGTAGCGCGGGTGGACGGCGGCCAGCCGCGGCGGCAGCAGGTTGTCCCGGCACATCGCGAAGAAGATCCGGGTCTGACCGTACATGATCACCAGGATCACGCTGGTGATGGCCACCACCGCGCCCAGGGCCAGGATGGCGGCCGCCCAGGGCAGGCCTGCGCCCTTGTCCAGCGCCGCCACCAGCGGGGCGTCGCTGGAAGACAGCTGCTTCGGGGTGGCGATGCCGATCGCGCCGGTCGCCACCAGCACGTAGAAGATGGTGCAGATGATCAGCGAGCCGACGATGGCCAGCGGGAGGTCGCGCTTGGGGTTGCGGGCCTCCTCGCTGCCGGTGGACACGGCGTCGAAGCCGATGAAGGCGAAGAAGATGATCGCCGACGCGCTGACGATGCCGTCCGTGCCCTTCGGTGAGAAGTCGTGGAAGTTCTTGGTGCTGAACAGGGTCAGCGCCACGATCAGGAAGAACACCAGGACGATCAGCTTGATCGCGACCATGATGAAGTTGGCCCGTGCGCTCTCCCGCACCCCGCGCACCAGCAGGTAGGTGATGAGCATGACGATGAACACGGCCGGGAGGTTGAAGACGCCGCCGTCCTCCGGGGAGAGCGCGATGGCATCCGGCAGTTCCCAGTTGAACGCCGTGCTGAGGAACTCGTTGAAGTTGCCCCCCCAGCCGACCGCCACGGCCGCGACCGAGACCCCGTACTCCAGGATGAGGTCCCAGCCGATGATCCAGGCGACCAGCTCACCCAGGGTGGCGTAGCTGTAGGTGTAGGCGCTGCCGGACACCGGGATGGACGATGCCAGCTCGGCGTAGGACAGGGCCGAGAAGACGCACGCCACGGCGGCGAGGACGAAGGACAGGATCACCGCAGGACCGGCCTCGGCCGCACCCTCTCCGATCACCACGAAGATGCCGGTGCCGATGATCGCGCCGACTCCGAAGGCGGTCAGCTGGGTGGCACCGACCTCCTTCTTGAGGGACTCGCCCTCGATCTCGGTGTCGGCGATCAGTTGCCTGACATCGCGCGTCGCGAACAAACCTGCCCTGAGACCGTTGCCGGACCTGGCCATGCGCACCTCCGCCTGCCTGTCGGCGTGGCGGGGCCCGGCCGACCAATTGGACCGCTTCGAGACGAATGTCACCGTATGCGCGATCACCCCGATCTGCACAGGGGCGCGCGGGACATTCACGCCGCAGGTGGGCGCCAGGCCGGGTCACGGCCGGAGAAGCCCAGCAGCCGTTCGAGCGCCGGCGCATCCCCCTGGATGTCGACCTGCTCGGCGAAATCTCTTCCCTCACCACGGTAGTCGTCGGTCAGCATGTCCTTGGCGAAGGCCAGGGACAGCTCGCTGGCCTCCTCTGCGGGGCGCCATTCGCAACCGGCTCCTCGGGCCAGGTCCCATCCGTGCACCTGGTACTCCCACAGCGCCATGCCGAGCACCGCCCGGCCCGGCAGGGCGGCACCGACCAGTTTCACGGTGGCATCTGCCCCGCCCGCCCGGACCGCCTGGTCCAGCCGGGCGGCCGCGGCACGGATGGCCTGCGCCGCCTCGCCCGGGTCGCCCGGCGCGTCGGTTCCGGTCGGGTCGATCCGTGGCTTCCCGCCGTCCGGGTCCGCCAGCGCCTGGCCGAAGTAGGTGAGCCAGCCGTGGATGTGGTCGCGGATGCCGGCGACGTCGAAGCCGGAGCAGGGCGTGGGGTCGCCGAACTGCTCGGGCCGGACCCGCGTGCAGCACCGGCTGGATGAGGTCGGCCTCGGCACTCATGCGCAGACGCTAGCGGGCGATCTCCGATGCCGACAGCGGCAGCCGCGGCCCATGCTTGATCCCGGCAAGGCAAGTGCGCGCCGGAATGGAACGCCGACGCCGAACGGGTGGGCCGGACGACGGTCGAGGTCGCCGTGACCGGTACCGGGCCGCTCGCCCTCTGTGGAGCTAGCCCTCGAGGTCGCCCTCGGCCTCGAGGAAGGCCTGCCGCAGCGCGTCCAGCAGTTCGGGGTCGGGCTCGGCCCACATCCCGCGCTCGGCTGCCTCCAGCAGCCGCGCGGGCATGCCCTGCAGCGCCCCCGGGTTGGCCTCGGACAGGCACTTGCGGATGTTGTCGTCCAGCACGTACGTCTCGGCCCGCTTGCCGTACATCCAGTCGGCCACGACGCCGGTGGTGGCGTCGTACCCGAAGAGGTAGTCCACGGTCGCAGCCATCTCGAAAGCGCCCTTGTAGCCGTGCCTCTGCATCGCCGCCAGCCAGCGCGGGTTCACCACCCGGGACCGGAACACCCGGGAGACCTCCTCGTGCAGGGAGCGGGTCCGCACGGCTGCCGGCTGGGTGGAGTCGCCGACGTAGGCCTTCGGCGCGCGCCCGGTGAGCGAGCGGACCATCGAGACCATCCCGCCGTGGTACTGGAAGTAGTCGTCGCTGTCGGCGATGTCGTGCTCGGCGCTGTCGTAGTTCTTCGCCGCCACCGCGATCCGCCGGTAGGAGCTCTCCATGTCGGCCCGGGCCTCCCGCCCGTCCAAGCCCCGGCCGTAGGCGTACCCGCCCCAGACCGCGTACACCTCGGCGAGGTCCGCGTCGTCCCGCCAGGTCTTCGTGTCGATCAAAGGCAGCAGGCCGGCACCGTAGGCGCCGGGCTTGGAGCCGAAGATCCTGGTCGTGGCCCGGCGCAGGTCGCCGTGCTCGGTCACCGCGGCCTGCACGTGGTCGCGCACGAAGTTGTCCGGACCGTCCTGCGCGGCGGCCAGCTGGACGGCGTCGTCCAGCATGGTGACCACGTGCGGGAACGCGTCCCGGAAGAAGCCGCTGATCCGGACCGTGACGTCCACCCTGGGCCGGCCGAGCTCGGCTGCCGGGACGGCGTCCAGGGCCGTGATCCGGCGGGAGGCCTCGTCCCAGACCGGGCGGACGCCGAGCAGCGCGAGCACCTCCGCGACGTCGTCCCCGCTGGTCCGCATCGCGCTGGTGCCCCAGACCGACAGCCCGACCGAGCGCGGCCAGTCTCCCGTCTCCTGGCGATACCGCTCGAGCAGGGAGTCGGCCATCGCCCGCCCGGTCTCCCAGGCCAGCCGGGAGGGCACCGCGCGGGGGTCCACGGAGTAGAAGTTGCGCCCGGTCGGCAGCACGTTGACCAGCCCGCGCAGCGGCGACCCGCTCGGCCCCGGCGCCACGAAACCACCTGCCAGGGCGTGGATCACGGCATCGAGCTCGTCCGTCGTGCGGGCCAGGCGCGGCACCACCTCGCGCACCGCGAACTCCAGGACGGCGGCCAGCGCGGCACGGTCCACCCGAGCGTGGTCCCACTCCGCGACACCGCCCGGATCGGCGTTCGGGGCCGGGGACGGGCCTGTCGGCGGGCCGGTTCTCGACAGCACCCCCTCGATCACCCCCGGGACGGCGTCGACCGACCAGCCGGCGTCCTCCAGGCCCTGGACCAGCGCGACGCCCACGGCCTCGGCGGCGTCGACCTCGCCGGTGGACTCGGCGTCCACGGACAGCCCGAGCGCCTCCCGCAACCCCGGCAGCGACACCGATCCGCCCCACAGCTGCCGTGCCCGGAGCATGGCGTTGACCAGGTGCACCCGGGCCGGGCCGGTGGGTGCGGCACCGAGAACGTGCAGGCCGTCCCGGATCTGGGCGTCCTTGACCTGGCAGAGCCAGCCGTCCAGGTGCAGGATCATCTCGTCGAACTCGTCGTCCCGGGGCCGCTCGTCGATGCCGAGATCCTGGTGCAGCTGGGCCGCGCGCATTAGCGTCCAGATCTGCTGGCGAACGGCCGGTCCCTTGGCGGGGTCGAGCGCGCAGACGGCGGCGTACTCGTCGAGAAGCTGCTCCAGCCGGGCGATGTCGCCGTAGCTGTCGGCCCGGGCCATCGGCGGGACGAGGTGGTCGACCAGCGTGGCATGGGCGCGGCGCTTGGCCTGCGTGCCCTCGCCCGGGTCGTTCACCAGGAACGGGTAGACCAGGGGCAGGTCGCCCAGCGCGGCATCGGGCGCGCAGGACGCGGACAGCCCGAGGTTCTTGCCCGGCGTCCACTCCAGCGTGCCGTGCTTGCCCAGGTGGATCGCCGCGTCCGCGCCGAAGCCGCCTGCCTCGACGGGCCTGTTCAGCCAGTGGTAGGCCGCCAGGTAGTGGTGCGACGGCGGCAGGTCCGGGTCGTGGTAGATCGCCACCGGGTTGTCCCCGAAACCCCGCGGCGGCTGCAGCAGCAGCACCAGGTTGCCCGCCGTGATCGCGGCCAGCACCAGGTCGCCGTCGGGGTCGCCGGTGCTGGCCGGGCCGCGGGTGGTGTCCAGGAACCGCGACCCGGGCGGCGGTCCCCCTGCCTGCGTGACGCCCTCCTGCAGGTCCTGCGGGAGCGG
>CALMAR010000350.1:3704-9085 GCA_937859855.1 uncultured Kineosporia sp. | reverse complement strand
CCTCAGGTGCGCCCGGGCCGCGGCCGCCAACTCGGCCGGTTCATCGGTCAGGTCGTCCGGTGCGGGACGCCCGGCGGCGGCCATCCGGGTCCGGAAGATCTCCCGGATCTCCGCCCGGTTCCGGTGTATCGCGGGGACCAGGATGTGCGACGGCAGATCACCGCCCAGCTGCACGATCAGCTCAGCCAGGTCGGTCTCCCAGGCGGCGATCCCCTCCGCGGCCAGCGCCTCGTTCAGCTCGATCTCCTGCGTGGCCATCGACTTGACCTTGACGACCTCGTCGGTGTCATGCGACCGGGCGATTTCGGCCACGATCGCGCAGGCCTCCGCGGCGTCCCGGGCCCAGTGCACCAGCGCGCCTCGGGCCCGCAACGACGACTCCAGCTGGATCAGATACGAGTCCAGATGCAGCAGCACGTCATCCTTGATCGCCGCTCCGGCCAGCCGAAGCTGTTCCCACTCAGCGACTTCCGCCACCGCCGCCGCTCGCTTGGCCCGGATGGTGGCTGTGGCCTGGGCCAGGTTGCGGCGCAGTTGAGGGTCGGCCAGCGCCTGCCGGGCGGCCTGCGGGAACGGCGGAATCCCGGCGAAGGTCCCCGTCATGCCAGGCGCTCCTGGGTGGAAGCGAGCACCTCAGCCAGATGCATCACCCGGACGCCGGACCGTTGCCGGGAGAGCAGGCCGCCGATATGCATCAGGCAGGAGTTGTCCCCGGCGACCAGCACCTCAGCCCCCGTTTCCCGGACGTGCCGGGCCTTGTCCGACCCCATCGCCACCGAGGTGTCGGCGTTCTTCACCGCGAAGGTGCCGCCGAAGCCACAACATTCGGTCGCGGCGGGCAGCTCGGCCAGATCAATGCCCCGGACTGCGCGCAGCAGCCGCAGGGGGCGATCCCCCACCGCCAGCATCCGCAGCGAATGACAGGTCGGGTGGTAGGTGACCCGATGCGGGAACGCCGCGCCGACATCCTCCAGGCCGAGCACATCGACCAGGAATTCCGACAGCTCATAGGTTCTCGGTCCGATCTCGGCCAACGCCGCAGCCAGTTCCGGATCGCCGCTGCGCCGGGCCACGATCCCGTGCTGGTGCCGGGCGGAACCGGCACACGAGCCCGACGGAGTCACCACCGCGTCGTAGCCGGCGAAGGCCAGGGCGAAGGCGCGAACGACCGGCACCGCCTCGTCCAGATATCCGGTATTCACCATCGGCTGCCCGCAACAGGTCTGGGCCAGCGGAAAATCAACCTCCACCCCGAGCCGGCGCAACAGCCGGACCACCGCCCGGCCGGTCTCCGGGAACAGGGCGTCATTGATGCAGGTGACCATCAGGGCGACCCTCATGGCTGCTGTCATCAGGTCATCCTGCGCCCTTGCGAATCAGAAGAGAAAGAGGGTGCTGCCGACCGGGCGCTCGGCTCATACCATGGGTCGATCATGACAAATCCTGAAACGGCTTCTGGCGCCGTCGCCGGCCCTGACTTCACTTCCCTGATCGCGTCGCTCGACCTGGAGACCAAGGTCCGGCTCCTCACCGGAGCATCGTTCTTCACCCTGCACGGCGAGGAAAGTATCGGCCTGCTGCCGATGGCGTTCTCGGACGGCCCGACCGGGGTCCGCGGGCTCGAGTTCAGTGGCGGCCCGAAGACCAGCCTGTTCCCCAACGCGACCCTGCTGGCCGCTTCCTGGAGCGAGGAGGTGGCCGAGGAGGTCGGCGCCATGCTGGCCGAGGAGGCCCAGCGCCAGCACATCCATGTGGTGCTCGGCCCGACCATCAATCTGCACCGATCACCGCTTGGTGGGAGGCTTTTCGAGGCCTACTCGGAGGACCCGCTACTGACTGGGCGGTTCGCCGTCGCCTATGTCCGCGGGCTGCAGCGGCGGGGCACCGGTGCCTGCTTGAAGCATCTGATCGCCAACGAGGCGGAGACCGACCGGCACACCGTCAACGATGTGGTGGACGAGCGGACCATGCGCGAGCTGTACCTGCTGCCGTTCGAGATGGCGGTGGAGGAGTCCGGCCCGTGGTCGGTGATGGCGGCCTACAACGACGTCAACGGTGTCCCGGCCACCGAACAGGACGAGGTCAACAACCGGATCCTGAAGGGCGAGTGGGGCTGGACCGGCATGCTGATGTCCGACTGGGGCGCCACCAAATCGGCCGGGCCAGCCGCCAACGGCGGATTGGACCTGGTCATGCCCGGGCCGGTCGGGCCCTGGGGTGAGGCGCTGGCCGAGGCGGTGAGTAACGGCGAGGTCGCGGCCGAGGTGATCGACGATCACGTCCGGCGGCTGCTGCGGCTGGCTGACCGGGTGGGCGCCCTGGGTCAGGGCCGGACCTGGCCGTCCGGCCTGCCCGAGCCGGACGATCCGGTCCGCCGTGAGCAGCTCACCCGGCTGGCCGCGTCGGGGATGACTGTGCTGCGCAACCAGCACGGGCTGCTGCCGTTGCGCCGCGACGCTCAGGTGGCGGTGATCGGCCGGCTGGCGGTCGAAACCACCTGCATGGGTGGTGGTTCGGCCAAGGTCCGCGCGCCCTACGAGGTGAGCGCCGCCGAAGGCATACGTTCCCGGCTGGGCGAGTACGCGGTGGTGGTGGACGGCGTCGGGGTCCGCTCCCGGCCCCGCCCGGCCAGGGCGCCGCTGATCGATCCCGTGACCGGCGACCCCGGGATGCGGGTCCGGTTGTTCAGTGCCGACGACACTGTGGTGTCCGAGTACGTGGCCGAGGAGCCGGTCACGTTGATCGGTGAACCCGGCCAGTCCGGTCCGCCGGCGGTGCGGGTGGAGCTGTCGGCGACCATCCCGGCCGGGGCGATGACGGTGGGCGTGCTCGGGGCCGGTGACTGGCGCTGGCGGATGGGGGCAGACTTCGGCACCGCCCAGCTGAGCTACGGAGGGGATGACCTGGCCGAGGCCGTGCTGCGGCCGCCGGGCTGGCAGACCGATGTGGAGCTGGACGAACCGGCAGTGCTGACCGCAGACCTCCGGCTGGCCAGTCCGGTCGAGGTGGGAGCGGCCGGGCTGGTGGCCGAGCCGACGGCACCAGCCGATGAGGACGCGCTCGCCGCGGCCATTCAGGCCGCCCAGGATGTGGACGTCGCGGTGGTCGTGGTGGGTCTGACCGAGGAACAGGAGACCGAGGCGCTGGACAAGTCCACGCTGGCTCTGCCGGGCCGGCAGGATGAACTGGTGTCCGCGGTCGCAGCAGTCGCCCGGCGCACCGTGGTGGTGGTGAATGCGGCGACTCCGGTGCTGATGCCGTGGCGGGACAGCGTGGACGCGATCCTCTGGGCGGGCATCCCCGGGCAGGAGGGCGGCCATGCGATCGCGGCCGCGCTGCTGAACGAGGTGGAACCGGCCGGGCGCCTGGTCACCACGATTCCGGCGGCGGACGGCGCCGCCCCGGCCTGGTCGGTCACCCCGGTTGAGGGGGCCGTCGTCTACGCCGAGGGCCTCTTCATCGGATATCGCGGTCATGCGGCGGGCATGGCGCCGGAGCCGGCCTACTGGTTCGGCGCGGGCCTGGGCTATGGCGAATTCAGTTACGGACCCGCTGAGGCCACCGGGCACAGCGTGACCCTGAATGTGACCAACCACGCCGGGCGCACCTCGCGAGAGGTGGTGCAGGTCTATTACGACCCACAGGTCGAAGGACAACCGGTCCGGCTGGCCGGGTGGGCCGCGGCCGACATCGCCGCTGGTGCCACAGCCCAGGTGACGGTGCAGTGTGACCCGCGGATGTGGCGGACCTGGGACGACGGGAGCCACTCCTGGCACCAGCTCACCGGCGGACAGCTGGTGCTGGCCCGCGGCCTCGGCGACGTCCGGCAGCGGCTGGACATCTCCGGATGAGGCGTCCCGGCCCGGTTAGTTAACCGACGGCCTCAGCGCACCGCGCTGGCCGATCTGCGCCGGCTGCGTTTGGTGGCGTACATGGCCATGTCGGCGTCATGAAAGGTTTGGGCCATCCGCTGCCCTGGCCGGCACACCGCGGTCCCCAGCGAGCCGGCGACGGCGTACCCGTCCGGGCTGACTCCGCTGCTGAGGGTGTGCCGGAGCCGGTCGAGGACCGTCTGCACGCTGTCCCGGCCAGCCACCGGGAGCAGCACCACGAACTCGTCGCCGCCGACCCGGAAGACCCGGTCGCAGTCCCGCAGGGCGCTCGAGAGCCGGTCGGCGACCGTCACCAGCAGGCGGTCTCCGGCGCTGTGACCGGCCAGGTCGTTGACATCCTTGAGCCGGTCCAGGTCGATGCTGACCACGGTGAAAACCTCTCCGGCGTCCACTTCCTCCTGCGCCACGCCCATTGCCTCGGTCCAGGCCAGGCGGTTGGCGACACCGGTCAGAGGGTCGCGCCGGGAGGCGCTCTCCCGCTCCGCCAGTTGCTGCTGCAGGTGGGCCCGCAGGGACGAGGCCTGGATCAGCACGGACCCAGCTTCGGCGATCTGCTCCCCCAGCCGGACGCAGAGCTGGGTAAATCCCCGGGCGCGGCGCTCCAGATGAGCCAGCAGCAGCCCGCCTCCGCCCTCGGTCATGCTCACGAAAAGGTAGGACAGCACACCGTCCTGCGGTGACAGCGGGGCCGGAAGCGGCGCGGCGGCGGCATCCTGAACACAGACGGTGCCAGTGGTGCGGGCCGAAAGCCCGGACAGCACCAGCGCGACCGCGTCCTGGTCAGCGGTGCTCCAGCACTCAGTCGAGGACATCGCGAGCCGTCCTGAGGGCAGCAGCAACGCAGCCAGGTCGCAGTCCAGCGCAGTCGCGGCGACCGAGGCGACCGCCTGCCCAGCCTCGATCGGGCCCTTGTTGAGGTGCGAGGTCAGGGACTTGACCGCATGCAGGATCTCCAGCTCGTCGGCCAGCCGCTTGGCCGGGCTGACGCCGCCCACGCCGTCGGCCGACGACCGGGCAACCCGGGTCACCTCGAGGTCGTCGGCGCCGTTCAGGGTGCTGGACTGCTCGGCCGAACCCAGAACGACCACGGTATCCGCGTTCAGCGGCACGATCGCGGCGGTGCGGGCGTAATACGGACCAGCGATCCGGCGTGGGAGGAGGCCCTCAGTCCTGACGATGACGTCGTCCTGAATGGCGCGGCCGAACGCCTGGTTGTCCCCGGCCTCGATCTCGACAATCCCAGCCCAGCTCTCGCCCCGGCCGAGGCCGCCCAGATGCGCGTACTGGCCAGAGGCGATCCGGCGGAAGATCAACACGTCCTGGATGCCGAGCGCGCTGGCCATCACGGCGGGGGCGACGTCCGGCGGGTCCTCGTCGGCCCAATTACCATCGGGCGGGGCTGCTCCACGATCGGTCAAACTTCACCCCCGGCGTGGGGGCCGCGGGCGGCCCACCGCCCCGCCACAAAGGGACACCGGACCCACACGC
>CALMAR010000350.1:0-3694 GCA_937859855.1 uncultured Kineosporia sp. | reverse complement strand
CTCAAAGTAGTGGCCCCAGGCTCACTGAGCGACTGTTTCGTCGCCCTTGCACCGTTTTCAGCATAGAGCCGCTGAACGCACAATTGAGAATGGGGTTTACCGGTTCGCCTGGTAGTTCGCCTGCAGAAGGTGACTGGATCCGGCCCTGATGACGGGCCGTTACGGCTGCCCCGGCCGACGGGGCCGGGTGATGGGCTTGCCCGGGCGCGCTGGTGAGGTAAAAGTGTCCCGACAATCCACTGCCGCACCCAACGACGGGCGAATCCATGGACACGATCAAGATCGATGACACTGATCAGTGGGAGGCCGTTGCGTCGCAGGCGGCCCGGCTGCGCGATGTGCACCTGCGGGAGCTGTTCGCCGCCGACCCCGGGCGCGCGGAGCGGATGACCCTGGAGGCATTCGGCCTGATCGCGGACTACTCCAAGCACCGGGTGGACCGTGACGCGCTGTCCGCGCTGTTCGACCTGGCCCGCGCCGCTCAGGTCGAGCAGTTGCGCGATGCCATGTTCAGCGGCCAGCGCATCAATACCACCGAGAACCGTCCGGTGCTGCACATCGCCCTGCGCGCTCCCCGCGATGCGGTGATCGAGGTGGACGGCGAGAACGTCGTCCCCCAGGTTCACGACGTGCTGGACCGGATGGCTACCTTCACCGATCGGGTCCGGTCCGGGGAGTGGACCGGATTCACCGGCCAGCCGATCCGCACCGTCATCAACATCGGGATCGGCGGCTCCGATCTCGGGCCGCGGATGGCGTATCAGGCTCTGCATCCCTACGCGGATCCGAAGATCGACTGCCGATTCGTCTCCAATGTGGACGGCGACGACCTGGCCTCGAATCTGATCGGAGTGGACGCCGCCAGCACCCTGTTCGTGGTCTCGTCCAAGACCTTCACCACGCTGGAGACGATGACCAACGCGCAAGCGGCCAGGACGTGGCTGCTGACCGAACTCGGAGACGACGCCGACGTGGCCAAGCACTTCGTTGCCGTGTCGACCAACTCTCAGGCGGTCAGCGAATTCGGTATCGACCCGGCCAACACATTCGGATTCTGGGACTGGGTCGGCGGGCGCTATTCATTCGACTCAGCCATCGGCCTGTCGCTGATGATCGCCATCGGCTCCAGCGGCTTCACTGAGATGCTGGCCGGAATGCGTTCGGTGGATGAGCATTTCGCGTCCGCCCCGCTGGAGCAGAACCTGCCGGCCATTCTCGGCGTGCTCGGAGTGTGGTACCGGGAGTTCTTCGAGGCGCAGAGCCATGCCGTCCTTCCTTACGCTCATTACCTATCCCGTTTCACCGACTACCTGCAGCAGCTTGACATGGAGTCGAACGGCAAGCGGGTCCGCCGGGACGGCGAGGCGGTGGACTACCAGACCGGCCCAATCGTCTGGGGAACCCCTGGAACCAACGGCCAGCACGCGTACTACCAGCTGATCCACCAGGGCACCACCCTGATCCCGGCCGATTTCATCGCCTTCTTGCATCCGGCGCACGACATGGGCGACCAGCACGACCTCCTCACCGCGAACGTCTTCGCCCAGGCCGAGGCGCTGGCCTTCGGCAAGTCAGCGGAGCAGGTGAAGGCCGAGGGTGTGGCACCAGAACTGGTGCCACACCGCACTTTTCCCGGTAATCATCCGAGCACGACGGTCGTGGCCGGCCAGCTGACCCCGCACAGCCTGGGGCAACTGGTCGCCCTGTATGAGCACAAGGTGTTCGTACAGGGAGCGATCTGGCAGATCAACTCGTTCGACCAGTGGGGGGTCGAGCTCGGCAAGGCGCTGGCCCAGAAGATCGTGCCGGAACTGCAGTCTGTCGCCGAGCCGGATCTGGCTCACGACTCCTCGACCAACGCCCTGATCCGCCGATATCGCGCCGCCCGCACCAGCTGACAGGACCGGCTCGTCCGGCGGGCCCGGCGCTTTCACGCGTCGCGCCCGGCGGACAAGCACTGGCTACTTGGCGGTGTGCTTGCGCCAGCTGGCTCCGAGGTCGGCTGGCAGGGACTGACCGGTGGCCGCGCATTCGGTCACGATCACCGCGACCTCCCGGAGTTTGCGGTTGGTGTCCTGCGACAGCATCGACAGAAGGACGAAGGCGTTCTCGCCATCGGTCTGAGTCAGGAACCGGACGATTCCCTTCGCCTGGCCTATGACATCGCGTGACTCCAGTGCCGAGCGCAGCTGGCTGACTTCCGACGTCAGGGCGGCGACATCGGCCGGCTCGGTGACCTCGCCGAGCTGGACTGGAATCTGGTTCACCTCTGGATCGGACAGCCGCATGAGCATGGCCGATCCCTGGATCAGCTACTGATCCGGCGGTTCTCGCCGACCCGCATCCAGATCAGCAGCACGATGATGGCGCCCAGCACCGATCCGATGATCCCGGCGGGCTGGAAGAAGCCGTCGGACGAGTCCTTGTGGAAGATCAGGTAGCCCAGGAATCCGCCGACGAAGGATCCGACGATGCCCAGCACGATGGTCATGCCAATCGACATGCTCTGGCGACCCGGGACCAGCAGCCGGGCGAGAGCACCGGCGATCAGGCCGATGATGATCAAGCTGATGATGAGACCCAACATTGCGGGACCTCTCTTTCGTGTGTTCTGCGAGGGGCGCGACTGCGCCTGACAGTGATGAGAAAACCACCCCTTAGGCTGGAGCAATACACCCCTAAGGAGGTGGAAGATAGGCACATGATATCCGGTGATCCGAAGCGGCCGATCCTGATCGCGCTGATCGACGACTACGACGTCGTGCTGGCCGGCGTGGCCAACATGCTCGACCAGTACCGCGATCGGATTCTGATCGCCGAGATCGATGCCAACACCTCGCTGGATGACCAGGTGGACATCGCTCTGTACGACTCGTTCGCCCAGCCCGAGTCCAACCAGGAACACATCGGCGTGCTCGTGGCCAACTCCCGAGCCCGCCGAGTTGTGGTCTACACGTGGAACTTCCATCCGGAGCTGATCGAGAACGCGCGCACCCAGGGAGCCAGCGGCTATCTGTCCAAAACCCTGCCGGCCCGCGAACTGGTGGCCGCGCTGGAGCGGATCCACGACGGTGAGGTGGTGATCAGCGACGACTCCGGCCGGGTACGTAGTGCCCCAGCACTGGACTGGCCGGGCAAGCGAGAGGGCCTGTCCGACCGTGAGTCGGAGATCCTGGCGCTGATCACCCAGGGCATGAACAACGCCGACGTCGCCGCCGTGACGTTCCTCAGCCCGAACACGGTCAAGTCCTACATCCGGGCGATCTATCGGAAGATCGGCGTCACCAGCCGCACCCAGGCCGTGCTCTGGGGCATCGGTCACGGCTTCGCCCCCGATCATCATCGGATCGACCATTGGCGCGGCGGCCCCTGATCAACCGTATCGACTAGAGCGAGGCCAGCCGTTCGGCGGCCTCGACGGCGTGGTGGAGCAGCACGGCGGTGGTCACCGGCCCGACTCCCCCCGGAACCGGCGAGAGCGCTCCAGCCACGGCGGCGGTGTCCGCGGCCACGTCACCGGCCAGGCTGCCGTCCGCGGTCACGCTGGTACCCACGTCCACCACGACGGCGCCGGGCCGGACGTGCGCCGCGCCGATCAACGCCGGCCGGCCGGCCGCGGGCCCCCCGCTTGTGGGCCCCGCGGGGCCCCCGGCCCCCACGAAGGGGGGGGGATGGGGCCCCCGGCCAGAGGCCG
>CALMAR010000349.1 GCA_937859855.1 uncultured Kineosporia sp. | reverse complement strand
ACCCCGAGTCGGCCCACCCGTCCTTCCCGCAGCGCGAGATCGAGATGTGCGCCGAGCAGATGGAGGCCGCCTGGGCGCAGCTGATGCCGCTGACGCACGAGGTCTTCCAGGCCCACGGCCGGGTCGCGCCCTGAGGGGTGTCGAGCACGGGATTGCCCCATTCGGGTGAGCCGGGTAACGAATCGCGGGCACCCGCCGATGGGAATGGCAAGGTCCCGGTGTGTTCGAACCCCCGAGCGAACACACCGGGACCTCTCCAATTCCCGCCGATGCCCGGCCCGCTCTGACCTGCCGCCCGCGCAGCCCGGTAGGTTGGCCGCATGTCCACGACCGGAGTCACCCGCCCGTTCGGGGCCGTCCTGGTCGCCATGGTCACCCCGTTCGACGACGCCGGCGAGGTCGACCTGACCGCCACCGCCGCGGTGGCCGAGCACCTGGTCGCCCAGGGTTGTGACGGGCTCGTCGTCTCCGGCACCACCGGCGAGTCGCCCACCACCAGCGACGACGAGAAGGTCGCGCTGATCAGGGCCGTCGTCGATGCGGTGGGCGACCGGGCGTCCGTGATCGCCGGGGTCGGCACCTACGACACCCGGCACAGCTGCGAACTCGCCCGGCAGGCGGCCAAGGCCGGCGCCACCGGCCTCCTCGCGGTCACGCCCTACTACTCCAAGCCGCCGCAGGAGGGCCTGCTCGCGCACTTCGGCGCGCTGGCGGACTCCACCGACCTGCCGGTCATGCTGTACGACATCCCGGGCCGGTCGGCCACCGCGATCGCCACCGACACGCTGGTCCGGCTCGCCCAGCATCCGCGGATCGTGGCGGTCAAGGACGCGAAGAACGACCTCTACGAGGGCTCGTGGGTGATGGCGCGCAGCGATCTGGCGTTCTACTCCGGCGCGGACGAGCTCAACCTGGCCTGGCTGGCACAGGGCGGGTCGGGCGTCGTCAGCGTGGTGGGGCACGTCGCCGCGAGCCGGTACGTCGAGCTGGTCCGGGCCGTGGACGCCGGTCGGCTGGAGGATGCGGTGCGGGTGCACCGCAGGCTGCTGCCCGCCGTGCGCGGGGTGATGACCCGCGCGCAGGGGGCCATCATGGCCAAGGCCGGCCTCGAACTGCAGGGCGTGCTGGCCAACCGGCGGACCAGGTTGCCCCTGGTCGACGCCACCGATGATCAGGTCGGCCTGTTGCGGGCCGACCTCGAGGAGGCAGAACTTCTTTGAGTCAGTCGCACCCCGAGCTGGGGACGCCGCCAGGTCTGGCCCGGGACGCGCTGCGGATCGTGCCGTTGGGAGGGCTCGGCGAGGTCGGCCGCAACATGGCCGTCCTGGAGCACGCAGGCAAGCTGCTGGTGATCGACTGCGGGGTGCTGTTCCCCGAGGACCACCAGCCCGGCGTCGACCTGATCCTGCCGGACTTCTCCTACATCGCGGGCCGGCTGGACGACGTCGTCGCGGTGATCCTGACCCACGGCCACGAGGATCACATCGGCGCGGTCCCGTACCTGCTGCGGCTGAAGCAGGACATCCCGCTGATCGGGTCGCAGCTGACCCTGGCCCTGGTCGAGGCCAAGCTGAAGGAGCACCGGATCACCCCGATCACGCTGGCCGTGAAGGAGGGCGGCCGGGAGCAGTTGGGGCCGTTCGGCTGCGAGTTCGTGGCGGTCAACCACTCGATCCCGGACGCGCTCGCGGTCGCCGTCTCCACCAGCGCCGGCACGGTCCTGCACACCGGCGACTTCAAGATGGACCAGCTGCCGATGGACGGGCGGATCACCGACCTGCGCGCCTTCGCCCGGCTGGGCGAGGCCGGCGTCGACCTTTTCATGGTCGACTCGACCAACGCCGAGGTCCCGGGTTTCACCGTCTCCGAGCGTGACATCAGGCCCGTCCTGGACTCCGTGTTCGCCGCCGCCGAGCGCCGGATCATCGTCGCGTCCTTCGCCTCCCACGTGCACCGCGTGCAGCAGGTGCTGGACGCCGCGCACGACCACGGCCGCAAGGTGGCACTCGTCGGTCGCTCGATGGTGCGCAACATGGGCATCGCCCGGGATCTCGGCTACCTCACCGTGCCGCGCAACGTGCTGGTCGACGCGAAGGCCGTGGACGACCTGCCGGACGACCGGGTCGTGCTGATGTGCACGGGATCGCAGGGCGAGCCGATGGCGGCACTGTCCAGGATGGCCAACCGCGACCACCGGGTCCTGGTCGGCGCCGGGGACACGGTGGTGCTGGCCTCCTCGCTGATCCCGGGCAACGAGAACTCGGTGTACCGCGTGATCAACGGCCTGACCCGGCTCGGCGCCAAGGTGGTGCATCAGGGCAATGCCCGGGTGCACGTGTCCGGGCATGCCAGCGCGGGGGAGTTGCTCTACTGCTACAACGTGGTCCGGCCGCGCAACGTGATGCCGGTGCACGGCGAGGCGCGGCACCTGGTGGCCAACGCGGAGCTGGCGATCAAGACCGGCGTGCCCCGGCAACGGGTGGTGATCGCGGAGGACGGCGTCGTGGTCGACCTCGCCGGCGGCGTCGCCCGGGTGGTCGGCAAGGTGCCGTGCGGCTACGTCTACGTGGACGGGTCCAGCGTGGGGGAGATCACCGACGCCGACCTGAAGGACCGGCGGATCCTCGGCGAGGAGGGGTTCATCTCGATCATCGTCGTGGTCGACTCCGCCAGCGGGAAGGTCGTGGCCGGACCGGAGATCCACGCGCGCGGGTTCGCCGAGACCGAGTCGGCCTTCGACGCGGTGCGCCCGCGAATCGTGGACGCGCTGCGGGACGCCGCCAACCAGGGCCCGGCGGACACCCACCAGCTGCAGCAGGTGGTCCGGCGCGTGGTCGGCCGCTGGGTGAACGAGTCCTACCGCCGCCGTCCGATGATCATCCCTCTGGTGATCGAGGCCTGAATACCTGCTGCCAGCGGCGACGCGTCGCGAGAGACGGTCACGGACTGGCGGTGTCGGCGAGGACGGCGGACGCCGCGTTCCGGCCGTTGGTGGCGATCACGCTGCCGGCAGGGTGGGTCGCCGCCCCGCAGAGGTAGACGCCGGGGATCGGGGTGCGGGGCGTCAGCCGGTGCTCCCACATCTGGTCCGGCCGTACCTCGCCCTGGAAGATGTGCCCGCCGGTCAACCCGACCTTGGTCTCGATGTCGGGCGCGCCGAGCACCTCGTAGGCGGCCAGGTAGTCCTCGAAATCCGGTGCCCAGCGGCCGATCAGGTCGATGAACTGGCGCGCCACCTGCTCCCGCCGGGCATCCCAGCCGCCGTTCAGGTCGTACGGTGCGTACTGGCCGAACACGCTCATCAGGTGCTTGCCGGGCGGCGCCGGGGTCGGGTCGTGCAGGGTCTGCACGTAGATCTCGCCGAAACCGACCGCGGGCTCACCGGCGGAGCAGGCCTCGAAGGCCCGCTGCGCGGCGTCCATGCCACCCGTGACGTCGACCGTGCCCCGGGCCCAGAAATCCTGCCCGGGCGCGGCGGTCCACGTCGGCAACCGATCCAGCGCGGCGTTGAACTTGACCACGGGTGAGCGGATGTCCCAGTCCTGCAGCCGCTTCCGGTAGCCGTCGGGCACGGAGTCGGCGGAGACCATGCCCAGCATCCGCTTCGGGTCGGCATTGCTGACCACGACGGGGGCGGCGATGAAGGTCCCGTCGTCCAGGCGGACGCCCTCGCCGGGCAGGATCTCGGCCACCGGGACGCCGGCGGCCAGCACCGCACCGGCGTCCCGGGCGGCGTCGGCGATGGCGAAGCTGATCATGCCCATGCCGCCCTTGACGTACCCCCAGACCGGGCCCTCGCCCCCAAGGTCGCCCTGGAAGTGCATCAGTTTCACCGAAGCGGTGCCGGGATCGCGCGGCCCGGCGAAGGTGCCGATCACGCCCTGGCCGAACAGCGCGTCCTTGAGCCGCTGGTCGGAGACGAACTCGTCCAGGACGTCCGAGATCGAGGCGGAGAACAGTGCGTCGATCATGAACTGGTCGCCGAGCAGCTCCTCCAGCTCGGGCCGGGACGGCGAGTCGCCGACCCAGGTGTCGCGCGGCCCCTTGCGCAGCCGCAGCCGCATGTCGTCGAAGAACTTCTCGTAGGCCAGGTAGCCGTCGATCTCCTTGTCCGGCAGTTTCAGGTCGTCGCGCAGGCCGGCGACGGTGCGCTCGTGGCTCATCCACTGGCTGAACGCCGTCCCGTCGTCGAACGGGACCCACAGCTGCGGGTCCGCGACGTAGATCTCCAGGCCCCGGCGGCGCAGCTCCAGGTCGCGGATCACGTCGTCGTCCAGCAGCCCGACCACGTAGGCGCAGGGGCTGATCACGTAGTCGGGGTCGTGGAACGGCTGGTCCAGGGTGGCCGCCCCGCCGAGCCTGTCGCGCGCCTCCAGCACCAGCACCCCCTTGCCGGCCCGGGCCACGTAGGCCGCACAGGTCAACCCGTTGTGGCCCCCGCCGACCACCACGACGTCCCAGGTCCGCCCCGCCAGCGCCGAGACCGGCTCGGGCAGGCCGACCCTGCCGAGCACGGCGGCGACGGAATTCCCGGCGTCGATCGTCATGACTGCGCCCCTTCCCAGCGGGCCTGCCTGGTCTCCTGCCGTGCCGCCCCGGCCGCCATCGATCCGCCCGTCTCCCGAGGGGGTTCGCCGAGGTAGGCGCGGGCGACCCGGGTGACGAACTGGTAGACGCCGTCCTCGTCGGGAGCCAGCGGCCCGGCGATCGCGTGCGGCGAGCTGAGCCCGCGCTGCACCGACTCGCACGCGGCCCAGTCCTGCCGGTTGGTGAGGTCCCAGAAGTCCACCGCGTACGAGGGGTCGAAACCCGGCTTCGCCGAGGCCTCGGGGGAGAAGGCCCAGGCGCACTCGACCAGCGTGCGGTCGGCGGCCAGCGGCGTCATCAGGTGCGTCATCACGTAGTCCGGGTGCAGGCTGACCAGCAGGTTGGGGTAGCCGACGATGTACATCACGGTCCGCAACTCGTGCTGGGACAGGCCGCTCAGCGCGACCCCGCCGCTGCGGCCGTCCAGCGACATGGTCTCGGCCTCGGGGATCAGGTCCATCCAGCCGCCGATCCACGCTCCCTGCACCACCAGGTTCTCCCCGCTGGTCGGTGGCGAGATCCGGCTCAGCTCGGGATGGATGGTCGAGCAGTGGTAGCACTCCTGGTAGTTCTCGACGATGACCTTCCAGTTGGCTGCCAGCTCGTAGGAGTGCCGGGTCACGACCGTGAGTTCGGCGGGGTTGTACGGCCCGATCACGTCGGCGAAACCTGCCACCTGCTCGGCGAAGTCGCCGGCCTGCCCGCCCGGGTCGACGAACAGCCAGCCGTGCCAGCTGACCAGCCTCAGCTCGGTCAGGCCGTGCCGGTCCTCCTCGAAGCCGTCGACGCCGCGGAAGCCGGGCGCGTTGCGCAGCGAGCCGTCGAGCTTGTACGACCACGAGTGGTACGGGCAGACGATGCTGTGCCGCTTGGCCGTCGTCCCGCACTGCAGCAGCTCATGGCCCCGGTGCCGGCAGGTGTTGGCGAAGGCCCGGATCCGGTCGTCCTCGCCCCGCACCAGCAGGACGCCGCCGGCACCGGTCCGCACCGGCCGCTGCGAGCCGACGTCGGGCAGGTCGGCGGCGTGCCCGACACAGGTCCAGCCGGCGAAGATGTTGGCCTGCTCCCAGGCGAACACGGCCGGGTCGGTGTAGGCCTGCGGGGGCAGCAACCGGGACCGGCCGAAGTCCGCGAGCGAGTCGGCGAGGCCCTCTGCGGGGACGGGCGCGGGCGTGCCGGCAAGCTGATTGAACATACAGTCAGGGTAGGCGGGAACGATGGGCCGGTCCAGACCCCGGCTCGCGTGCATCCGAGCATCCCAAGAGCGCGGTCGACGGGGTGGGGCAGGTCAGAGCTCGCCGGCGAAGGCGCCGATGCTGCGGTCGGCCTGGGTGTCGTCGCCGCGGGTCAGCCGCCGGTACACGGCGAAACCGAGCAGCACCGCCAGCAGTGCGGCGAGCAGCAGCAGAGACGCCATCGCGTTCAGCGCCGGCGTCGGCGCCGCCCGGGCCGAGTTGTAGATCTTCACCGACACCGGCTCGGTCGAGGCGTCGCCGGACAGGTACCGGACGATCACGAAGTCGTCGATCACGTCGGCGAACACCAGCACGGTGCTGGCCAGGACGGCGGGTGCCAGCATCGGCAGGAGCACCCGGCGCAGCGCCCCCAGGGCGGTGGCGCCCAGATCGCGGGCCGCCTCCTCGTACTGCCGCCCGATCGTGGCCAGCCGGGCCCGCACGATCACCGCCGGGTAGGAGATCTGGAACGTCACCAGGCCCACCACCTGCGCCGTCGTGCCCAGCGCGAACGGCAGCGCGATGGTGCTGACCAGGAAGAGCAGGGCCACCGCCAGCAGCGTCTCCGGGATCACGAAGGACAACAGCATGACCACGTTCGCCGACTGCGGCAGGGGGCCGCGCCAGCGGTCCATCCCGATCGCGAAGGCCACCCCCAGCGGCACGGTCACCAGGGTGGTGATCAGACCCAGCTTGAGCGTCTGCAGCAGCGCGGCGTGCAGCGAGGCGTCGTGCCAGACCGACCGGGTCGCGTCGCCGGTGTACCAGCGCATCGAGAAGCCCTGCCAGACCGTGCGGGAACGCCCGGCGTTGAACGAGAACAGGACGGCGATCAGCACCGGCAGCAGGGACCAGGCCAGGTAGCCGAGGGTGATCGCGGCCAGGACCCGCGGCTTCCGCCACGGGTTGGACCACCAGCTCCTCACGACGCCGTCACGAGCGGACCTCGGCGGAGACGCTGCGCACGTAGAAGAGCATCGGCAGCAGGGAGATCACGAGCACCAGCAGCACATAGGCTCCGGCAGCGCCGGTCTGACCCGGGATCAGCACGGTGTCGTTGATCAGGTTGCCGACCATCGACGTGCGGGGCGAGGCGGACAGCAGGTCGTTGGTGTAGTAGTCACCGAGCATCGGCAGGCAGGTGAGCAGCACACCGGCCACGATCGTCGGGCGGCACATCGGCAGGGTGACCCGCCAGAACGCCGAGCCGCGGTCGGCGCCGAGATCCCGGGCGGCCTCCAGCACCGACTGCGGCAGCCGGTCGAGGCCGGCGTACAGCGGCAGGATCATGTACGGCACGTACCCGTAGACCAGACCGAGGACGACGACCAGGCCGTTGCCGTTCAGCCAGTTCGGGTGCAGACCGAGGTGCCCGTCCAGGCTGAGCACCCGGTTCACCAGCCCGTCGTCCGCGAGCAGGTTGACCCAGGCCAGCATGCGCATCATGTAGCTGATCCAGAACGGCGCGATCAGCAGGGCCAGCAGCGGCCCGCGCCGGCGCCCGGCCAGCCGGGACACGTAGTACGCCACCGGGAATGCGATCAGCAGGCAGCCCAGGCTGGACAGCAGGACGAAGACCACGGTGCGCAGCAGCGCCGGGCCGAACACCGCGTGCCGCCCCAGGGTCTGCCCGAGCACGGCGGTGAACTGGCTGAAGTCCCAGTCCAGCGGGTTGAACACGGGCACCGCGGTGCGGAAGATCGGGTCCACCTGGCCGAACGTGATGGCCAGCACGATGTACATCGGGGCGATGAAGAACAGTGCCAGCCAGGCGAGCCCGGGCAGTGCGAACAGCCGCCAGACGCCGGCGCCCGCACGACGCGCGCGCGGCGCCGGGCGGAGCATCAGCTCCCGGCCTTGAACGCCAGCCAGATCTTGTGCCAGGCGGCGTCGTTGGCCACGCTGAGCGCCAGCCCCGGGTAGCCGTCGGTGAAGTACTGCTCCTTGACCACTGCCGCCGACAGGTTCTTCGGGAGGTAGCCGTCCTCGACCAGGCTGTCGATGTCCAGGGCGGTCTGCGGCGGCTGGTAGCCGGTGGCGCCGAAGTTTCCCTTCGCCACCTTGAGGTCGAGCATGTGGTTCAGGAACAGATGGGACAGCACCGGGTTGTGCCCGCCCTTGAGCACCACCAGCAGATCGTTGTCGATCATGCCCTTGCCGTCGGCCGGGTACCAGTAGTCGAGCACCGATGCCGGCGTCTTTTTCGGCAGGTAGTACACGGCATTGACGATGTCCCCGGACCACATCGCGCACTGGCCGAAGTCGCCGGCCGGCAGCGCCTGGTACATCGTGATCGTCACCTTCGGGGCGACGCTCTTGGCCAGCGCCTGCAGTTGCTGCTGCGCCTTCGCCAGGTCGGCGGGCTTGTCGGTGTTCACGTCGGTGATGCCGGCGCGCAGCAGGCACATCTCGATGGTCGACCGGTAGTCGTCCAGGACCGCCGTCCGGCCGCGGTACTTCGGGTCCCAGAGCGCGTCGTAGGGGTTCGGCAGGCCGGCGATGTCGGTCTTCACCTGGTCGTGCCGCCAGCCGATACCCGTGGTGTACACGGTGTACGGCACGGTGTACCGCCAGCCCCGGTCGTACCAGGGGTTGCTGAACGTCGGCCAGACGTTCGCGATGTTCGGGATGTAGGTGTGGTTGAGCGGCCGGATCAGCTGGCCGGCGACCAGCCTGGAGGTGAAGTCGTAGCCGCCGCCGATCCAGATGTCGAAGGGCACGGAACCCTGCCGGACCTTGGTCAGCGCCTCGTCGTTGTCGTTGAAGGTGGACAGCCGGACCTTGACGTTGTACTTGGCGTACTTCTTCTCGAACGACTTGATCGCCGCCGGGTCGATGTAGTCGGCGTAGTTGTACAGCCGCAGGGTGGCGTCGCGCTCCGGGGTCAGGTTGTCCGCGATCGGCGCGTTGGCGGGGTTGATCGGCCAGGTCACCGGGTTCTGCGGCGAGGCCGCGGACAGGTTCTTCACCGCGCTGGGTGAGGACGTCGGCTGCCGGGTGCAGGCGGCCAGCGCAGCCGAGACCGGCACCCCGGCCGCGATCAGGGCGGAGACCTGCAGAAGGGACCGGCGACTCGGCCCGCGGGGAATGGGTCGCCGCCTGTGGACCGACATTCGACTCCCGGGTGGTCGGGCCGGCCCGGAGGCCGCGAGGCCTGGATCGGCGCTTGTCGAGCGTCCAGACTGTTGCATAGACTGAATGCTCAGTCAATGCATTCTCCAGCCACGATTTCGGTACGATTATCGCTGCGGCACGGAGGTTTCGGCGTGGTTTCCACGATGTCAGCAATCCCTCGGGACAGGCTCCTCGACGACCTGGTGGCGCGGGAGGAGGCCGCCTTCATGGCCCGGCAGCCTCGCAGCGCCGAGCTGATCCGTGAGGCGGAGTCCGTGCTCGCCGGCGGCGCGACGTCCAACTGGCAGATAGCCCTGCCACAGGCGGTCTGGATGAGTCACGGCGCTGGCTCGAAGGTGTACGACGTGGACGGCACCGAGTACGTCGACATGCACGGCGGCTACGGCGCCTCGATCGCCGGCCACGCGCACCCCGCGATCGTCGAGGCGGTGTCCCGGCGGGTCCGGCTCGGCACCCACTTCGCCCAGCCGTCAGAGGACGCGATCTGGGTGGCCCGCGAACTGGGCCGCCGCTACGGGTTGCCGCTCTGGCGGTTCGCCAACTCCGGGACCGAGGCGACGATGGACGCCGTGCACCTGATGCGGGCCGTGACCGGGCGGGACCTGATCCTCAAGGTCGAGGGCTGCTACCACGGCCACCACGACTCGGTGCAGGTCTCGGTGCTGCCCGAGGCGGAGGAGATCGGCCCGCGCGAGCGCCCCACCGGCGTGCCGGGCAACGGCGGCATCCCGGCGGCGATCCGCGACCTCGTGGTGATCGTGCCGTTCAACGATCTGGACGCCGTGCAGCGGGCGCTCGCGCAGCACCGGGGGCGGGTCGCCGGGATGATCCTGGAACCGGTGATGATGAACGCCGGCATCATCCCGCCGGACCCGGGTTACCTGGCCGGCCTGCGCGAGCTGCTGCACGCGCACGGCGCGCTGCTCACCTTCGACGAGGTGAAGACCGGCTTCACCACCGGGCCGGGCGGCGCCACCGCCCGGTACGGGGTGGTGCCGGACCTGGTCTGCCTGGCCAAGGCGATGGGCGGCGGCATCTCGACCGCCGCGATCGGCGGCACGCGCACCGTGATGGCGGCGATAGCCGACGGCAGGTACGAGCAGGTCGGCACCTTCAACGGCAACCCGCTGGCGATGGCCGCCGCCCGGGCCACGCTGTCCGAGGTGCTGACGGACGCCGGGTACGCCCGGCTGGACGCCCTGGCGGACCGGCTGCGGACCGCCCTGGAGGCGACGGTCGAGCGGTACGGCCACCCCTGGCGGGTGGTCGGCGTCGGCGCGAAGGGGTGCATCTCCTTCCGTGCCGAGCCGGTCCGCGAATACCGTCACTTCCTGCAGGTCGACGCCCGGCTCGGGCACGCGCACTGGCTGGTCCAGCACAACGGCGGGGTGTTCCTGCCACCCTGGGGAAAGGTCGAGCAGTGGTTGCTGTCGGTACAGCACGAGGAGGCGGACGTGGACCGGCTCGCGGCCAACTTCGACCGGCTCGCCGCCGAGGTCGCCGCGGGCGAGATCGCCGCATGAGCGTTCTGTGAGCGCCGTCCTGTGAGCGCCCGATGAGCGCCGTCCTGTGAGCGCCCGATGAGCGCCCGATGAGCGCCGAGGTCAGGCGGGGCGACCGGCTCCAGCTGGCGGTGGGTACGACGCCGGGCTCCGCCTCCGGCGGCGGGGCGATCCGGATCTCGAAGCTGACCAAGGCGTTCGACGGGGTCCCGGCCGTGCAGGGCATCGACCTGGACATCGCCGCCGGCGAGTTCTTCTCCCTGCTCGGCGCCTCCGGCTGCGGCAAGACCACCACGCTGCGGATGATCGCCGGGTTCGAGCGGCCGGACGCCGGTCAGATCCTGCTGGACGGGCGGGACGTCGCCCAGGACGCGCCGAACGCGCGTCCGGTCAACACCGTCTTCCAGAACTACGCGCTGTTCCCGCACCTGAACGTCCGGGAGAACGTCGCCTTCGGCCTGCGCTACCAGAAGGCCGGGCGGCAGGAGACCGACGAGCGGGTCGGCAGGGCCCTGGAACTGACCCGGATGGCCGGTTTCGCGAAGCGCCGCCCGGGCCAGCTGTCCGGCGGCCAGCAGCAGCGGGTGGCGCTGGCCCGGGCACTGGTGCTGAACCCCCGGGTGCTGCTGCTGGACGAGCCGCTCGGTGCCCTGGACGCGCAGCTGCGCAAGCAGCTCCAGCTGGAACTGCGCTCCCTGCAGCGGGAGGTGGGCATCACGTTCGTCTACGTGACCCACGACCAGGAGGAGGCGCTGACGATGAGCGACCGGATCGCCGTCCTCGCCGACGGCCGGATCGAGCAGGTCGACACCCCGGAGCAGGTCTACTCCGCGCCCGCCACCCGGTACGTGGCCGGATTCCTGGGCAATGCCAACATCTTCGACGCCGAGGTGCTCTCGGCGACCTCCTCGGTGGCCACCTGCTCCGTGCTCGGCACCACCGTGGACGCCGCGCTGGACCCCTCGTTCGAGGCTCCCGGTCCCGGCAGTGCCGCGGTGATGCTCCGGCCCGAGCGGGTGTCCCTGCTGGTGGACGGCGAACCGGCGCCGCGCGGCTGCAACGTGCTGCCCGGCGTCGTCCGGGACGTCGTGTACCTGGGCGCGATCACGCACGTGCGGGTCGGCCTGCGGCCGCAGCTGTCGGTGGGTGAACCGGCCGAGGTGCCGCTGGTGGTCGAGCTGGCCAACCACGGCGGGCCACGCTCGTCCGGGTTCATCGAGGGACAGAAGGTGCAGTGCGTGTGCACCCCGGACGCCGTGCGCGTCCTGTCCCGATAGCGCAGTCCCGTCCGCGTCCTGCCCCGGGTCGGTTGGTCACGCGGCGGGAGCGCCGTGGTGACTGATCGTCGTCAACGGAGCTGCTGAGGCCGGAGCCGGCAGCTCTCTGCGTGTTCGCCGGCAGAGATGGTCGCTCTGGGTGAACAATCGTTGACTCTCTGGTGCCAAGGATCGTTGCCCTGCACTCTGGTGATGCGGAGGACTGGCCTCCTGCAGGAGCACAGGGAGTTCAGATGCTGAAGAACCTCTACGTCCGGGCCACGATCACCTTCGGCGGCCTGATCGCCGTCGCTGCGGTCGGAGGCGCCGGCATCAAGTGGTGATCGATCCACCGCTGAACACCGGCCCGTGACGGGCTGGTCCGAAATCGAGGAGATCGTGGTGGAGATCGATCGGGTGGTCCCGCTCCGGAGGACGGCCGAGCACCTGGTGCTCGCCCTGGACGCCCGCCCGGCCGGCATCACGGACCAGTCCGTGGCACTGCCTGCCGG
>CALMAR010000348.1 GCA_937859855.1 uncultured Kineosporia sp. | reverse complement strand
CAGGGCCAACGGCGCACCACTGTAGGACGTAAAGTTCTTCGCGATGACACGCTTCGATCTGGCCGGTCTGCCGGTTCGCGCACTGTCGCACACGATGGCCGGCGTCCCGGGGGCGGACTCCATGGGGCTGGAGATCTTCGGTCCGGCCGACCGGCGAGAAGCTGCCTGGAATGCGCTGCTGGAGGCGGGGGAGGGCCTCGGCCTGGTGGTAGGTGGTGCCCTGGCGTACTACACCGGAGCGGTTGAGTCCGGGTACGCCGCCCAGCCGACCCCGGCGATCTACTCGTCTGCCTCCCTGAAGCCCTACCGCGAATGGCTGCGCGGCGACGGCTACGATGGCAAGTTGTCCATCGGCGGAAGTCACAGGTCCGACGACATCGAGGACTACTACGTCACTCCGTACGACTTCGGCTACGGGCATCTGGTCGGGTTCGACCACGACTTCATCGGTCGAAGCGCTCTGGAGCAGCTCGCCGACCGGCCGCACCGCAGCAAGGTCTGGTTGCGGTGGAACGACGAGGACGTCGCCCGCGGGTACGCCAGCAGCCTCTTCGGCGGAGACAATCGAGCAAGGTACCTCGAGACTCCCCTTGCCCGAGAGGCTCGCGTACTTCACGACGCCGTCTTGGACGACGACGGCCGCACCATCGGGATCTCGACCCTGCGGGGTTACACGTCCAACGTCGGAGCGTGGCTGTCGACCGCCTTCGTGGACGACCAGCACGTTGTCGACGGCGCCGAAGTCAGGTTGCTGTGGGGCGAGGAAGACGGTGGCACCGCCAAGCGGACTGTCGAAAGGCACGAACAGACCGCGATCCGCGCCACCATGCACACCAGCGCGCTGCCTCACCGATGAGCAGACGGCAGCGATTGTGGCAACGGAAGCACCGTTCACGCGATGCGTCCGGCACGCTCCCCAGACCCTGGCTCCCGCAGCCTGAGCCCGCAGCCGTCGGGCCGTGCGATCAAGGAGAGGTTCGCAGCACGTCCGCGCCACAGGAGAGACCATGACCCCCTCAGTCTCGGCAGCCCACGACCCGTCGCCGCTCCCGGGCGGCGGGTCGGTCGATCACCTCAAGAACGTCGGGCGACTCCTGGTTCAAGGCGCGGACCGCGTGGGAATCGTCGCCACCGTGTCCTCGACTCTGGCCCGTCACGGAGCGAACATCCTGTCCCTGAACCAGTACTCCTCCGATCCGGACGGTGGCCACTTCTTCCAGCGCACCGTGTTCGAGTTGGCCGACTTCGCCACCGCCCGCTCGGCTCTGGAGGCCGAACTCGCCACCGAGGTCCACGACCGGCTCGACATGTCGTGGCAGCTGCACGGCGCGGCAGAACCCAAGCGTGTCGCGATCCTGGCCTCCAGGTCCGATCACTGCCTGCTCGACTTGCTCTGGCGCCACCGTCGAGGCGAGCTGCACATGGACGTGGCGATGGTCATCTCCAACCACCCGGACCTTGCTGACGACGTCCACCAGTTCGCAGTGCCGTTCCTGCACATTCCGGTCGAGCGCGACAAGCGCCCCGCCGAGCAGGAGCAGTTGCGTGCCCTGCAAGGGAACGTCGACGTCGTCGTCCTTGCCCGCTACATGCAGATCCTGTCCGACGGGTTCATCAACGCCGTCGGTGTGCCGATCATCAACATCCACCACTCCTTCCTTCCGGCGTTCATCGGGGCAGCGCCGTACAAGAAGGCCAAGGAGCGCGGCGTCAAGTTGGTCGGCGCCACCGCGCACTACGTGACCAAGGATCTCGATGAAGGCCCCATCATCGAGCAGGACGTGGTGCGCGTTTCCCACGCAGAAACCGCGGCGGAGCTTGCCGAACGTGGTGCCGACATCGAACGGCTGGTCCTGGCTCGGGCGGTCAAGTGGCATTGCGAGGACCGAGTCATCCGCCACGGCAACCAGACCGTGGTGTTCAGCTGACACGGCCCGGTCCAGCGACGGCCGGGTGGTGGCCGGTACGGTTCGCGACGAGAGGCAGGTCGGACAGCGAAGCTCCACGCAGGGTGGCTGTGTGCGTTGAACGCCAGGCAGCCATCGTCGTGCGCCGGTCTCAGTTTCACCCGCTCGACTATGCGGTCGAACTCGTGGCGTCGCTCAGCCTGACTTGCACGCCAACCACCATGCCGGAAGTCATGTTCGATCCTCGGTCGTCTCGTACCCTTCGACGCAGAATGTTTGTGCTACGGCGGCGTAAATCATCTCTGCCTGTCAGAGTTGGCCTCTCAGGCACAATGTACAAACCGGCCCTCCGAATCGCGTCGAGGCAGCTAGGTACACATCCTTGACATCCCACGGACACGGCCGTACGTTCTGGTCACCAGTAAGTTGTTCTGCTAGCCGGAGCGATCATGATCGTGCTGATCGGGGTGCGGCGGTACGGCCCAGCGCGCAAATGACTCGCAAGTCGCTCACCGATTGGAAACCACCTCGATGCAACGCATCTGCGTAGTCGTACTGGGCATCGTCGGCACCGTCAGCCTCGCTGCGCTTTCTGCCTGCGGCTCGAGCTCCTCGGGCTCCTCGTCCACTCAGGCACGCAAGATCGCGTTCATTCAGCTGCAGTCATCGCCGCTCACGTCCGAAATCGCCGCGGGCGCGGAGAGTGCCGCCCGCGACGTGGGATCGAAGGTGACGACGCAGGGGCCTGCCACCATCAATCCACCCGAGGCGATCGCAGCCCTCAGAGACGACGTCTCTGCCGGTTACGACGGGGTGATTGCGGATGCGTATCCTTCCGGCCTGTGGATCAAGCCGCTGGAGAATGCCAAGCGGGGCGGAATTGCCGTCGCCTCCCTGGATGCCGGCTCGCCGAAGTCGGTGGCAACATTTCACACCGGAGCTTCGGCACAAGGCAGGGGCGCGGCTCTGGCCAAGGAGTTTTCCACAGCGCTGGGGCCCAACGCGAAGGGTTACATCCAGCCTGGTATCTGCGTCCCCGGCCTGGATGTTCTTGTCCCAGTCTTCCAAGGCTTCAAGGAGGAGATGGCCAAGCTCCAGCCCGGTGTCACGGTGAAGGACGCCTTCAACAGCACGGGACAACCCGACACGAACTTCAGCGCGTGGTCGCGGAAGATCGCGCAGGAGCCGGACGCGCTGGGCTTTTTCGGCGTCTGTGACCCGGACGCACCCAACCTGTTGAAGGTCAAGCAGGCGGACCCGGGCGCGAAGTACATCATCGGTAACGTCAGCGGTGACTCCGTGGCAGTCGTCAAAGCGGTGCAGACAGGCACCATGACGGCAGTCATCGGACAGAACGGTTTCGTTCAGGGCTACATCTCGACGAAGTACATGCTCAAATCGCTCAACGACGGCAAGGGCATGCCGAACGGTTGGGTCGACTCGGGTGTCGACGTCGTGACGAAGGCGAACGCGGCGGAAGCCCTCGCGGTCCGGCAGGCTCAGAATGATGTCCAGTACAAGAAGTACTACGCGAAGGCCATCGCGTCGGCAGAGTCTTCGATCAAGAATGGTCACCTGCCAGGCGTCGGCGATCAGTTGACCTCATTGAACCCATGACAATGTCCGACCCCGCAGTCTCGACCGTACAGGGATCCACGTCGGACAAGGTGGGGCGAAATGCCCCCTTCCTGCGAAGCCGTATCCAGACCAATGAGGTCGGGGTATTCATAGCCATCCTGGTTCTGATCCTGGTCACCGGCGCCACTCACCCCCGTTTCGTCTCCGTCCAGTCGATGGCCAACATCGCTCAAGCGGCTGCGTTCTTCGGCATCATGTCCCTGGGCACCGTCTTTCTCCTGGCCATGCGTGAGATGGATCTGTCCGTAGGCAGCATCTACGGGCTCAGTATCGTCACCTCCGCCCTGCTCGTGCAGCATGGCCTGAACGCCTGGGTCTCGGCATGTGTGGGAATCCTGGTGGGTGGAGTGCTCGGAGCGATCAATGGAATCGTTTCGAGCATTTTCCGGGTGCCGGTGCTGATAGTCACTCTGGGTAGCCTGACTGCCTTTGCTGGCGTCTCGTCAGCCATCAGCCATAGCCAAACGATCAACTTGGAATCGACGAGTAGCTACTTTGATCTGCTCGGGGGAACGTACCTGCGAGTTCCTTTGATGGTGTTCGCTTTCCTTGTTCTTGCCTTTCTCCTGTCGGTTCTCTTCAAGCGAACGCGGTTCGGATTCGCGGTGCGAAGCGTCGGTGCGAACCCGCGTGCAGCCGAACTCTCGGGTTACTCGATAGCACGTGTCCGGGTAACTGCCACATTGCTGTCCGGAGCACTCTGCGGTTTGGCCGGTGTGTTGACACTCGCATATTTCGGCGCGGCGGATCCTAGTCAAGGAAACGGATACGAGATCCAGGTCATAGCGGCCGCGATCATCGGGGGAACGAGTCTGGTTGGGGGATCGGGCACGGTGTGGGGAGCTGGTCTGGGGTCTATCCTCATTAGCCTGATTCAGGCTTCACGGCTCCAGTTCGGCGTTTCGGCAAACCTCGGCT
>CALMAR010000347.1 GCA_937859855.1 uncultured Kineosporia sp. | reverse complement strand
GCCCAGCGCCGGGTCCACCCCTGGATGGCTTCGAGTGCCTGGCCCCGGTCGTCGATCAGCCGGGACGCATAGCGCCGGACCAGCGGGTCACGCATCCCGATGACCAGTTCGGCGGCGTCCTGAGGCAGCCAAGGCCGGAGGCTGCGACCCCGGCCGATCCGGCCCTGGCCAAGCGACACGATCGGTTGCCGGGTGCTCATAGTGCGCGTTGAAGATCACGGCGCCCTGACCGCGCCCTCATCGTGCGGCCGCCGAACGAGGCCGTCGGCTGAACTCCAGCCCCCGCAGATCGCTGGCTCACCGGACCGCCGGCAACTCGGAGGCGAGCAAGTCATAGCGGATCTCGTTGCGAACGCTGCCATCGGGCAGTAGGTCCACACAGCGATCCACCCCGACCTCGGTGAAGCCCGATTGCTCCGCAACCCATCTGGAGGCGGTGTTGTCTTCGGCCGCACGCAGGAAGAGCCGCTGAAACCCAAGGCCACCGTCCTCGGCCGGAATCAGAGCATGCCGGGCCACGAGCTGGGTGGCCTCGGTGGTCACGCCCCGGCCGCGGGCATCCGGGTGCGCCCAGTAGCCGACTTCGTTATGAAAGCCGGACGGGTCGTGCACCGCGATGCCCATCTCGCCGATCAGCCGGTCGTCGTGCGGATCAGCGATCGCCCAAGCCACGCGATGGCCGCCGGCGGCGTCCGTGCGCAGCCTGAACAGATGATCACGCGCGTCGTCCTCCGTGTAGGTGCGTGGAAGGTTGCTCAACCAGAACTGCGTGCGCGGATCGGAGGCCGCTTGCGTCATCCGCGGGATGTCGTCCTCGGTGTGTGCTCGCAGCACCACCGAACGGCCAGACAGAGTGACCGGCTCGTACCACGGATGGGCGGGGATCATCGGGTCTCCCCGGCGCAGCACGCCGTACCAGGCGTCGGTTCGGCGGCCGCGATGGTCCAGGAAAGCGGGCAGGGTGTCGCTGATCTCGAACCCGGTGGCCCAAGCGACCCGGCGGCTGGCCCAGTTTCCGGCCTGCGCCTCCCACTGCACCACCTTCAGTTCGAGCGTCGAAAAGGCCCATGGCAGCAGCAGTTTCATTGCTCGGGTGATCACTCCAGCCCCTCGGGCCCACGCGGCCAGACCATAGCCGACCTCGGCCGCGCCTCCACTGACCGGCCGAATGTCTATCGCACCGGCCCAGCGCCCCCGGGTCTCGACCGCAAAACTGCGGTCGGTCCCGCTCCGCCAAACCTCGGCCACATTGGCCAGGAAACTCTCGGCGTCCCGGCGGGTGTAGGGATTCGGCAGCGCCGTCCACCTCTGCACCTGCGGGTCGCGGGCGTACTCAACCACGTCGTCGGTGTCGGCGGCGGCGTAACCGCGCAGGGTCACCACTCCGTCGGTCAGGATCGGGATCAGCGGCAGCGGGCCAGCGTTCACGGCGTGAGCCTGACCCAAGCAACGGCGCGGCGGCAACCATCTGGAGCAGCTCACCGGCAGCCGATCAGCAATCCGGTGCCTGCGGCCACCGCCGGGGCGAGCCAGCGCCGCGCTCGGCTGTCTACCATGGTCGCGGCACGTCGTGGCGCCGCTGTTCGTCATGTCTTGAGATGGCAAGCCGTTGTAGCGTCGAAGATGGCGGGGCAGGAACGGGGATCCGGTCGCCACCCGCAGACCGGCCTGATCCGTCCTGCGTGCACGACGTCGATGCGCAACGTTCGCAGAGCAGGAGACAACATTGTGGTGAAGATCGTCGAAAAGCTCCTGCGAGCCGGGGAGGGCCGGACGCTGAAGCGGCTTCAGAGCCTGGCCAAGCAGGTCAACGCCCTGGAGGAGGACTTCGCTCGGCTCACCGACGAAGAACTGCAGGAGGAGACCGCCCGCTTCCGGACCCGGGTCGCCGACGGTGAGAGCCTGGACGATCTGCTGGTCGAGGCGTTCGCCACGGTCAGGGAGGCGTCCAAGCGAACCCTGGGGCAGCGGCACTTCGATGTCCAGATGATGGGCGGCGCCGCGCTGCACCTGGGCAACATCGCCGAAATGCGGACCGGTGAGGGCAAGACCCTGGTCGCGACCGCCCCGGCCTACCTGAACGCGCTGGCCGGCCAGGGTGTGCATGTGGTCACGGTGAACGACTACCTGGCCGAGTACCAGTCCGAGCTGATGGGCCGGGTGTACCGGTTCCTCGGCTTGTCGGTGGGCGTCATCCTGTCCCAGATGACCCCGGCCCAGCGCCGTGAGCAGTACGCCTGCGACATCACCTATGGCACCAACAACGAGTTCGGCTTCGACTTCCTGCGCGACAACATGGCCTGGAGCAGCGCTGACCTGGTCCAGCGCGGACACGCCTACGCGATCGTCGACGAGGTCGACTCGATCCTGATCGACGAGGCCCGGACGCCGCTGATCATCTCCGGACCGGCCGACCAGCCGACCAAGTGGTACGTCGAGTTCGCCCGGATGGCTACCCGGCTGCGCCGGGCCGATCTCGACAAGGGCATCGACGGGGACTACGAGGTCGATGAGAAGAAGCGCACCGTGGGGATCCTGGAATCGGGGATCGAGAAGGTGGAGGACTACCTCGGGATCGACATCCTGTACGAGAGTGTGAACACGCCTCTGGTTGGTTTCCTGAACAACGCGGTCAAGGCCAAGGAGTTGTACAAGCGGGACAAGGAATACGTGATCAGTCCGGCCGGTGAAGTGCTGATCGTGGATGAGCACACCGGGCGCATGCTTCCCGGCCGCCGCTACAACGAGGGCATGCACCAGGCGATCGAGGCCAAGGAGGGCGTTGAGATCCAGAGCGAGAACCAGACTCTGGCCACCATCACACTGCAGAACTACTTCCGGATGTACGACAAGCTGTCTGGGATGACCGGTACGGCCCAGACCGAGGCCGCCGAGCTAATGTCCATCTACAAACTGGGCGTGGTCAGCATCCCGACCAACAAGCCGATGGTCCGGATGGATCAGTCCGACCTGATCTACAAGAACGAAGAGGCCAAGTTCGAGGCCGTGGTTGAGGACATCGCGGAACGTCACGACGCCGGTCAGCCGGTGCTGGTGGGCACGGTCAGCGTCGAGAAGAGCGAGCATCTGTCCGAACTGCTGGTCCGGCGAAGGATCACCCACGAGGTGCTGAACGCCAAGCAACACGAGCGTGAGGCGACGATCGTGGCCCAGGCCGGGCGCCGGAGCGCGGTCACGGTGGCGACCAACATGGCTGGGCGGGGCACCGACATCATGCTCGGGGGCAACGCTGAGTTCAGCGCCATCGCCGAATTGAGAGCGCGCGGGCTCGACCCGGCCGAGACGCCGGAGGAGTACGAGGCGGCCTGGCCGGACGCGCTCAAGGCTGCTCAGGAGGCGGTGGCCAGCGAGCACGATGAGGTGGTCGAGCTGGGCGGGCTGTACGTGCTGGGCACCGAACGGCACGAGTCCCGGCGGATCGACAACCAGTTGCGTGGCCGCTCGGGCCGTCAGGGTGACCCAGGCGAGAGTCGTTTCTACCTGTCGCTGGCCGACGACCTGATGCGGCTGTTCAACTCCGGGGCGGTGGAGACGTTCCTGAACGCGGCCAAGATCCCGGACGACGTCCCGATCGAGTCGAGGATGGTGACCCGGGCGATCGCCAGCGCGCAGAGCCAGGTGGAGGGGCGTAACTTCGAGATCCGCAAGAACGTGCTGAAGTACGACGACGTGCTGAATCGGCAGCGCGAGGTGATCTACGTCGAGCGCCGCCGGGTGCTGGAGGGCGCTGATCTGCACGAGCAGATCAGGCACTTCGTCAACGACGTGGTGCAAGGCTACGTACGCGAGGCGACCTCGGACGGCTTTGCCGATGACTGGGATCTGGAGCAGCTGTGGGCGGCCGTGGGAACGCTGTATCCGGTGTCGATCAGCCTCGGGGATGTGATCGAAGAGGCCGGGGCGCGCGGGGTGATAACCCAGGAGATGCTGATCCGCGAACTGACCAGTGATGCACAGCTGGCCTACGACGGCCGCGAGCGAGAGCTGGGCGAGGAGACCATGCGCGAACTCGAGCGCCGGGTCGTGCTCTCGGTGCTGGACCGCAAGTGGCGGGAGCACCTGTACGAGATGGATTACCTGCAGGAGGGCATCGGGCTGCGGGCGATGGCCCAGCGTGACCCTCTGGTCGAGTACCAGCGCGAGGGCTACCAGCTCTTCCAGGCGATGACCGAAGGTATCAAGGAAGAGTCGATCGGTTATCTGTTCCACGTCGAAGTTCAGGTCGAGGAGGAACCGGGGCTGGACGACGAAGCCCCGGTGCTGGTGGCCAAAGGCCTGGTCAGCGCCCAGCAGCCAGCCCAGTTGCAGTACAGCGCGCCGACGGTGGACGGCGATGGCGGAGTCGAAGTGCACGCCGAAGGGCAGGCTCCGGTGCAGGAGCAGCCGGAAGCGCCGGCCGTCAACCGGGCTCAGCGCCGGGCCAGCAAGAAGCGCCGGCGCTAGAGCATCCTCCTGACACCACCCAGCCGGTGACTCCCCTCCGAATCACCGCGGTGGTAAAGGTAAGCAAACCCGGTTCTGGCGTACTCAGCCGATCTCGAGTTGTGTGACCCGCCACCGGCCTTGGAAGCCTTCCATCCGGAACGCGACCGCCCTGACCCTTTCCATGTCCGTTATCACGGAGGTGGCCTCGCAAATCCGTGGTGCTGGAGTGCAGATCAGTACTGCTCGCACCGCCGGCTTGGTCAGGTGCAGGCCGGATCGCCGGATCGCCCGGGCGACCAGGGCACCGCGCCGGGCCAGAGTCTCCTGGATCTCCGGCGTTGTCCACCGAACCATCTGACCAGGAGGACGCAGCCCGACCGCAACCTCCATCGCTGCCTGGACGAAAGTGCTGGCCCAGTTCTTCGGCTCCGGCAGGACCGGAACCGGTGCCAGGGAAGCGCTGGATACCGCAGCCGCATGCGGGTTTCGCTTGCGTTCGGGAGTGACCGGACGCCGGGCGAGCTGGCCGGTCGGGTGCGTCACCGTCTCAAACCGAGTGAGTGCGGGTGCCTCCCAGGGCAACGCGAGCGCAAGCGTGCCCTGCGTCGCGGGCACGGCGTCCTGAGACTGGCCTGTCACCGGCGCAATGATGCTGACCGCGGTCTGGGGCTCGCGCACTGGCACCCGAGATCGGTGCAGTGATGGCTCGACGGCGACGTCGTCGGGAGAGCGCGACGGGTGTCCGCTGCGTCCCCTGGTCGCCGACTTCATGGTCCGGCTCATCTACTGCCTCCTAGGTGTGAGCTTTGGGCGGGTGGGCGAAGCCGCTGGCCAGGCAAAAGCCGGTCAGGATCGGACCCGATGACGTCTCGGTTGGCTGTGAACCAGCGAGGCCATTCGGCAGCGATCTGCGCGTCGCTGGCGCTGGCACCCAGAGATCGGGCAGCGATGGTCCACAGCGTGTCCCCGCGCCGGACCACCAGACGGTCATCGTCCAGCCGGCGCCGGGTGGTCCCGCTGATGCCATTCAGATTGCTGGGCCCGGGCCATGTCTCAGCCTTCACCGCGACCGGGCCAGAGGGATCGGGCAGCCAGCCCGGCAGACTCTGTCTCTGATCCGCGGCCGGCCGCCCGGCCGGCTTCACCTCTGACGGGCCAGGCGACGAAAGCTCAATAACCGCGCCAGCCCTGGCCTGAACCGGTGGCCAGCCCGGCGCCAACTCCCAAGTCTGGTGACTGTGGCTGGCGTCCGCCGCCGGTGGGGATGCCGAGTCGGCAACCGCGTTGACCGGGGCACTGACCAGGACCACCCCAAGCAGTGCGGCGACCCCGTGGCGAAGTATCGATGGGGCGATGGCGTGGGCCCATCGTGCTGAAGGGGTCGCGGCTGAAGCGGGTGACTGGTACCAGGCAGCGCCGGTGCTCCAATTCGCCGATCGACCCAGCCGAGCCGATGAGCGTCGCCGGGAGCGGCTCAGCAGAGCGTCGGTGGTGGCGGTCACGATGGCAATCAGCAACCAGGCCGCCAGGGTCAGTGCCAGCGGCCCGGTCAGCGCCATCACGAGGTCATCCAGCTCAGCCGGACCCGGTGCCAGTACGTCCCGCCAGGCGTGAGCACTGGTGGTCGCCAGGGTGGCAATCAGCGCAGCCAGCGTCAGCAGGACCGCGGCCAGCAGCGCCACTCCCCGGCCGAGCCGGGCCGGGACGTGAACAGGAGTCGCTGGCCTGGCGACCGAAGGCGACGGGGGCCGCTCGCGAGGCGGGAGATGACGTCCGCGTGAGTGCATGATCACTCTGACTCCGTAAGCAGCTCTTGGTGGCGTTAGATCGCGTTTGATGTCAGATCGTCGCGTTTGACTGCGTTAATGTCCAGAGTCGCTCAACATTGTTGATAAGCAGATTTGTGCACAACCCTGGTCATCTCGCCCTAACCTGCGGTGATGCGATGGGAACGGCTCTTCGCTGACCTCGAAGCCCGATTCGAGGCCGAGGAGGACGCGGAGTACGCCGCTGATCTCGCCGATCTGGTACGCGCTGAGCGGTCGCGGCTCAGGCTGTCCGACCGGCTCCGTTCGCACCTCGGAGCCACTCTGACCTGGAAACTGGAGCCGGGCACCGGGCTCGAGAGCGCGGTTCAGGGCGACCTTGTCGACCTTGGAGCCGACTGGATGCTGATGTGCCTGAGCACGTCGATGCGCCGCCACCTGCTGGTTCCATTGCGGTCGATCCAGTGGATCAGCGGCTTGTCGGCAGCCGCGCAACCGGATCGTAGTCAGATCGCCAAACGGATGGGCATCACCGTGGTGCTGCGAGGACTGGCACGCGATCGAGCGCCCCTACGGGTATTGATGCCAACCGGCCAGCTCACCGGCACCATCGACCGAGTTGGTGCCGATCACATCGATCTGGCTCTCCATGACCTGGAGATGCCTCGCCGGGCCGCCCTGATCCAGGAGGTCAGATGCATCCCGCTGGAGACGGTCAGTGCCTTGGCTCTGGCGCAAGAGCCCCGCTGAGCTGACCGCCAGTCGAGAGGGGTCAGGACCCAGCTGATTCCTCGACGTCGGGTGCGTCCTGCCAGCCCGCGGCCGTCTCGCTCGGCTGATCCTCGATCATGGCGCGGGTCTCGGCGTACTTGCGCTGGATGTAGGCCTCAAGCTGGTCAGCCTCGATCCGCCACTGTCCCCGGCCTCCGACCCGGATGGCGGGCAGTTCCCCGCTCTTGGCCAGGTCATAAGCCTGCCGGGACGAGATGTTGAGAATCTCGGCGATGTCGGCTATCTGGAGAAATCGGGGCGGCACAAGTCCTCCCATGACCTAACCCGGTCGCCCGGCGGATACCGGCGCGATCACGAGTGTGGCACGACTCTGCAGCACCGCGTCCAGTTATCCACAGCCCAACTGGATGCCCTGGTTATCCACACTTTTAGATGATTTGGTGACAATCAAGCTACGTCTGTCACGATGTCCGCACTGTTCAGCCGACTGCAGCCGCGGAGATACCGCCGCTGGTTCAGCCAGCAGCAAACCGGTCCAGCAGCAAACCGGTCCAGTGGCAAACCGGGTCGTCAGGATGCCGGGGGACCAGAGGGAAGCCGAGGCATGAGGGGGAGCGATGAGCACCATATCGCCGGACATTCGGATGGGGGCGCCACCCGAGCCGCGGGCCAACCGGCTGCAACCACCGAACTGGAGAAATCCCCGGCTCCTGATCGGACTACTGCTGGTGTTCGCCTCCATCACCCTGGGCGTCGCGGTGGTCTCGGCGGCTGACCGGACCATCCCGATGTATGCGGCGGCGCGAACTCTGCCCACCGGCACCGCGATCACCGGATCGGATCTGAATGTGGTCCACGTCCGGCTCACCGGCGCTGGAGCGGGTTATCTCGACGCACGTCGATCGCTACCGGCCGGCCAGGTGCTCACCCGTCCGGTGGGAAAGGGTGAGCTGATGCCGGCCGGTGCGCTGGCGCCGGCATCCCAGCTGCATCTGCGACCGGTGTCGATTCCGATCGAGGGTCCGGTACCGGACGGGCTTTCCGCCGGTGGCCTGGTCGACATCTGGGCATCGGCCAAGGCAGCGAGCTCGGCGGACAGCGCCTACCTGGATGCTGAGCGGATTGCGGCATCAGCAGAGGTGTCGGCTGTCGATTCCGATTCTCGAGGGCTCTCAGCCAGCTCGGGGGCGACGGTTCAGGTGTTGCTTGAGCCCGGCGACTTACCGGCGGTCCTGAACGCACTGGCCAATCAGGCCCAGGTCGCTGTTCTGCCGATCCCCGGAGAAGCCGGATCTGGCTCGTTATCCGGCTCGTCCGGGGCCAGTCCGTGAAGCGCCCCCTGCCGGTCCTGACGGCCATGACCGGACGCTGGGAATCTGCCCTGGCCGTTGCGCTGGACGACCCCAGCTCGGGCATTGATGTGGTCCGCAGGTGCGCCGATCTGCCCGAACTGCTGGCGGCGGCCTCGGCCGGACTCGGCCGGGCGGCTCTGATTTCGGCCGATCTACAGCGGCTGGACCGAAACGCGGTGGCCCACTTGCTGGCGGCGCCCGTTGCCGTCGTCGGATTGGTGTCGCCGGGAGATGCATCGGCGGTGACGATGATGCATCGGATCGGGATCAGCCGGGTCCTGGTCGCCGACGCGCCCGCGCACGACATCGCCGCCAATCTGCTCGCCGCCTTTCGCGAGATCCAAGATCAGCGGCGCTCTCACTCATCCGCGCGATACGAAAGCGAACCCGACGGTGCGGGCCATCAGCGTCCAGAAGGATCCAGCTTCAGCGGTCCAGATCATGGCGCGGACGCTGCCACGGCGGCTGGGCCAGAAGCCGGGCCCCTGGCGGGCAGGCGGACGCTGCTTCCCGTCGGTGATCCGGGCGCCGCGCTGCCCGCTCCGCCTCGGATACCGCTGCCCACGCCGTCGGCGGCAGCAGGTGAAGATCAGCGCCGTGAAGGCTCGCTGATCGCGGTCTGGGGTCCAGTTGGGGCACCTGGGCGCACCACGGTGGCGATCACTCTGGCCAGCGAACTCGCTGCTGCTGGGCGACAGTGCTTGCTGATGGACGCCGACACCTATGGCGCCAGCATCGCGCAGTCGCTTGGTCTGCTCGACGAATCGGCTGGCCTGGCCAGTGCCGCCAGGGCCGCGAACAAGGGCCAGCTGGATGTCCGTCAGCTCGCTGAACTGGCGCCGTTGGTCAGCGATCGGCTGCGTGTGCTGACCGGCTTGCCGCAGCCGCGGCGCTGGACCGAGCTGCGCCCGTCCTCGTTGGATGTGGTCTGGGACGAGGCCCGGCAGCTGGCCGATTGTGTTGTGGCCGACGTGGGATTCGGGCTCGATGCGGATGAGGAGATGATGTTCGACACCGCGGCACCGCGTCGTCACGGGGCCAGCTTGAGCGCGATCGCGGCCGCTGAGCTGGTGATCGCGGTGGGGGCCGGCGATCCGATCGGGCTGCAACGGCTGATCGCTTCGTTGTCCGACCTGGGAGAGGCCTGCGGCCCGGGCACTCCGGTTCGGGTGGTGATCACCAAAGTGAGGGATCAGGCCGTTGGTGGCTCGGCCGCGGCCCGGGTCCGAGGTGCACTTCAGCGCTACGCCAGCATCGACGATCCGGTGATTGTTCCCGACGACCGTGCCGCCCTGGACGCGGCGATGCTGGCTGGGCGGACGCTTCGAGAAATAGCGCCCACCTCGCCGGCGCTGGCCGCGATCCAGGCCCTGACTTCCGAGCTGCTCAGCCCTGGCGGAGTGTTGGACGACGGCCGGACGGCGGACACGGTCAGCCAGCTGCCAGGCCGTCGCATCGGCTGGCCGGCTCGCTGGCAACGCCGCCGACCGGCGGCCGGTCGCCCCGCCCGCGCCGGCATAGCATCACGGCGTGATCGGTGACGACGGTTCTAGCCCAGGGCTGCAGGGCCTGATCATGGACTGGGGTGGCGTGCTCACCTCACCACTCAGCGACGCCATGCTGGCGTGGTCCACGCAGGAGAACGTGCCAATGGACACCTTCAACGAGGTGATGCGTTCGTGGCTCGGAGCACCACCCGCGACACCTGCGCCGGACCAAGAGCCAGGCGGGCCAGCCCGCCTGTCAGCGGCCCTCAGTTCGGCCCCGCCACCCTCGAACTCGCCGGTTCATGAGTTGGAGCGCGGCCGGCTCAGCCCGGCCGGATTCGAGGTGCTGCTGGCCCAGGAGCTGCGAGCTCGCGGAGTTCAGGTGATCAGCGACGGACTGCTGACCCGGATGCTGGCCGGTTTTGAAAAGCAGGACGACGACATGCTCGGCTTGGTCAGGCAGGCGCGGCAGGCGGGGATCAGAACCGCCTTGCTCTCCAACTCATGGGGCGACCACTACCCGGAGCATCTCTGGGCTGGAGCCTTCGATGTGGTGGTCATCTCCGGCCGGGTCGGCATGCGCAAGCCCGACCGGGAGATCTTCGAGCACACAGCCGGGCTGCTGGGCCTTTCGCCGGGCAAATGCGTGATGGTGGACGACCTGCCGCGCAATGTCGCCGGAGCCGTCGCGGCGGGCATGGTCGGCGTCCTGCATCGGTCGTTCGATGAGACGAAAACCGAACTCGACATCCTGCTCGAGCTACCAGCAAGCTGACGGTGTGCACGGGAGGCCTGGGTGACACAGCGGTTGTCCTCGCTGGACGTGTCATTCCTGTACCTGGAACAGCCGGCCACCGCCATGCACACCGGCTCGGTGATGATCTTCCGGCCGGCTCCGCGCCGGGGGGTGGATGTCGACCGGCTGACCCGCTACATCGGCTCCAAGATCTTGAGCACCCCCCGTTACCGGCAGCGGGTTCGAACCATCCCCGGGCGGCTGGCCAATCCGATCTGGGTCGACGACGAGCATTTCGACCTGAGCTACCACGTCCGCGAGGCGGTGCTGCCCAAGCCGGGCAAGGACGAGCAGCTGGCTGACCTCGTCGCCCGGCTGGAGGCTCGCCCACTCGATCGACGGCACCCCTTGTGGGAGCTGTACATCGTTCAAGGGCTGGCCGGAGGCCGGTTCGCGCTGGTCAGCAAGGTTCACCAAGCCTTGGTGGACGGCGTCAACGCCGTCGACATCGGCCAGCTGATCCTGGACGACGATCCGAAGCGGGGCGAGCTGCCCGAGATCAACTGGACGCCGCAGCCCATGCCCGGCACCGCCGAAATGATCACCGAGGCGATCGCCGACACTGTTCGCCGTCCCGGCCAGCTGGCTGATTCGTTGCGTGGTGGGCTGGTTGATGTCCGCGACACCGCCAATGACGTCGCCCGCAACGCCGGCAAGGTGCTTCGGGCCGTCCGCCGATTGGCGGGTGGACCTCCGAGAAGCCCGCTCGCGCAGGCAGTTTCGCCACATCGCCGGTTCTCGATGGTGACCACGAAGCTTGAGGACTACCGCACCATCCGGAATCGCGCGATGACTGTCTCTGCCTCCTTGGGCGGGCGTTCGGCCCCTGGCCTGCACACCACGGTCAACGACGTCGTGCTGGCGGTGTTGGCCGGAGCGCTGCGATCCTGGCTGATGACCCGCGGTGAGGGAGTCGGGGTAGGCAGCAGCGTACGCACCCTGGTGCCGATGAGTGTGCTGCCGACCGAGCCCGGCGATCCGGTCCCTCTCGGCAGCCGGGTCGCCTCGCTGCTGATCGATCTGCCCACGGGCGAGACCAGCCCGATGATGCGGCTGCATCAGGTCGCCTATCAGACCACCGCCTACCGGGACAGCGGCCGGGCCGTGGACGCCGGCGCGCTGGCTGGGATCGCTGGCTTCGCGCCACCGACCCTGCATTCGCTCGGGGCCCGGGTCGCCAGCGGCCTTTCCAACCGGATGTTCCAGCTGGTTGTCACTAATGTGCCAGGGCCACAGCATCCGCTCTTCGCCGATGGCGCCCGGCTGTTGTCCGGCTTCCCGGTGATTCCGCTGGCCGCTGGGCAGGTACTGAGCATCGGCCTCACTTCCTACGCCGGTTCGGTCCATTACGGTCTGAACGCGGATCGTGAGGCGATGCCGGACGTCGAGCTCGTCGGTCACTGCATCACCGACGCCCTCGCCGAGCTTCTGGAGGCCGTCCAATGACGGGGATCACCGGCCGGGCGGCCAGCCGCGCCAGGCGGTCCCGGTTCGCCGAACGGGCTGCCAGCCGGGCCACCGGCCTGTCTATCGCCGCCATCCGCTCCGATCCCGGGGCCGGCCTGCTCAGGCTGGACGGCAGCGCCCCCGGTCCGCATGGTCCAGGTGGCGAGGGTGACCCGGGTGGCGAGGGTGGACATGGACGGTGGGGGCTGGTACTCGGTGGTGGGGGTGTGCTGGGCGCCGCCTGGCTGATCGGAGCGCTGGCCGCTCTGGAGCACGGGCGCGGACTCGACGCTCAGGATGCCGAGCTGATCATCGGCACCTCGGCCGGTTCGGTGGTCGGGGGGCTGCTGGCAGCCGGAGTCAGCATCGCCACTCAACGCGGATGGGAAGCAGACCGGCCGCTCGAGCCGCCCGTACGTCAGCCCTCGGTACGGTCAGCGAAACCTTTGTCAGCAGCCCGGTTCCGGTGGCGGAACCAGGCTGCGTCCAGCTCGTCGAGCATCCCACGGGGCCCCGGCCAGCTCAATCAGACCCCCAATCGGGCCAGCAGTCAGGCCCCCAATCGGGCCAGCAATCAGGCCAGCAATCAAGCCAGCAATCAAGCCAGCAATCAGGCCGCCAGTCAGTTCGTTGTGCCCTCGCACCCACGCCGCCCGGGGCTGCGGCCCGGCAGCCCGGAAATCATCCGGTACAACCTGGGCTCGTTGCGCCAGTTACCCCTCACCGCCTGGCTGACCGGGCTCGCCCCAGCTGGCCGCGGCGCGCTCACCGGCGTCCGCGAACTGATTGAATCGGTGCTTCCCCGCGGTGCGTGGCCCGACCACCCCGGCTACCGGGCGGTGACCCTGGACTATCAGACCGGCCACCGAGTGGTCTTCGGAGCGGCGGGTGCGCCTGCAGCCGGATTGTCCGACGCCGTCACCGCTTCCTGCTCGATCCCCGGCTGGTTCGAGCCGGTCACGATCGGCGGCCGGCGCTACGTCGACGGCGGCGCCTGGTCCGCTACCAACGCCGATCTCCTGGTGGATTCGGGACTGGACGAGGTCATCATCGTCGCGCCAATGGTGTCACTGCGCTACGACGATCCGGCCGATCCGCGCACCCGGCTGGAACGGCGGCTGCGGGTCGCGGCAACCCGGCGCTGCCTGGCCGAGGCCCGGCTGCTGCAGGCGGCGGGGATAGCGGTCACGGTGATCGGCCCCGGCCGGGCCGAACTCAAGCTGATGGGTTTCAACCTGATGGCGGCGCGATCCCGGGGGCGAGTGATGGAGTCCGGCTATCAGACCGTGCTGACAGCTTTGAAGGCCCGCCCGGCTCCCATGGATCTGGGCTGATGCGGATCTACCTGCCGGCCACCCTGCCCGCGCTGGCCCAGGCGCGGGATCACGGCGCGTTCCAGGTCGAGCACGGGTACGCCGTCACCCCAATGGTGCGGGAGTGGTACGTGGACGACGATATCGAGGACCTCGAGTTCGCTGCACTGCTGGACGCCGCCCGGGGCAGCCTCGAACTGCTGGCCCACGAGCCCCAGGCGCCTGCGCTGCGTCTGGTGGTGGCGGCCGATGTGCCCGACGCGCAAGTGTCACTGCTCACTCCCGGGCGGGCCGGCGCAGAGCGGTCCGCGGTCCGGCTGACCGGGCCGATCCCCTTGCGGGCGGTGGTCAGCCTGCACGTCGACGAGTCGTCCTCACAGCCGATCATCCAAGCCGCGGTGCAAGCACTGCCGGCCGCGAACGCCGGCGACGACGACGCGCAGTTCGAGGTCAGCCAGGCCGAGGGCTGCGATCTGCTCTGGTTCGACATCACCGAGCTGGACGACCTGCTCGGCTGAACCGTGTGCCCAGCAGTTCGATATACCGTGACGGCGTGAGCCTCGACCATCTCAGAGATGACTGGACGGGCCTGGGCAGAGCGGATCCGTTGTGGGCGATGTCCGAGGTGTCATGAGCATGAGTGGCTCACTGACCGGCCAGCCACTGCTGCCCGAGCCGTTGCTCGACGTCGATCGCGGCCCGCAGCGCCGGTTCGGCCGCCTTCTCGATCCGGCCACCGATCAGCGGTACCGAGGCCTTCAGATCGGCGTTCACGTTCTCGATGGTTCCGCCCCGGCCGTTGGTGGCCAGGGTCAGGGTGCCGTTCATCTTCAGCGGCGCACCCGGTATCTGCACGCCCACGGTGCCGGTCCTGGATCCGTCCGGGGAGGGCGCCGACCACGACTCGGTCTGCAGCACAGTCAGCTTGCCGCCCAAGGCGGAGCGGAACGCTTCAGGGATCCGGTCGGTCGGCAGCGTGCGGCTGGTACGGATCACGGCAGCCTCGCCGGTCTGTTCGATGCTGCTGCTGTACTCCAGCGAACCGGTGCCCGCGAGTTTGCGATCCTGGAACGCCTGGTCGGTCAGCATGGCGAAAACGGCGTCCGGGGGCGCGTCGTAACTGATCTGCGCGGTGAACCGCACGAGTTGCTCCTTCGATCGGGTCCGGCATTGGGGTCAGAGGGCCAGCATGGGCCCAGAGTGGCTGCTAGGTGACATTTTTCATCCCAACGCGCCGGAGGCTGCAGGTTCGGCCCGGCTCGGCCGGCCCCCGGCGCCCGAGTAGTGTCGGGTCCCGCCAATCACACCCTGTGCGTGGCCGGCCGCATTTCACGGCTGGAGTGTCATGGCGGGTGGGGTCCTGATGCTGGCGTCGTCGCGAGCCGATCGGCTGGCGATGCTCGACGACATCGGCCGATCCGCCGCCGGCGCCCAGGGTGGGCCGGCTGGGATGAGCCCGGCCCGGCGGGACGAGTACATCCACGGCTACCTGCGCTCGCTCGCGCTGGAGGATCTGCGTGAACAGCGGCCGGAGGACTACGCCGGACTGGCCCTGTCCCACCTGGCCACCGCGAAGGTGCGTGAGCCTGGCACCGCGGTGGTCAGGGTGTTCAACCCCAGCCAGGAGCAGGACGGCTGGAGCACTGGCCACACCGCGATCGAGATCGTCACCGACGACGTCCCGTTCCTGGTCGACTCGGTCAACGGTGAACTGGCCCGGCTGGGCTGTGAGATGCACCTGGTCATTCATCCGCAGGTGGCGGTCCGCCGCGATCTGACCGGCAATCTGCTCGATCTGCTGTTCTTCGCCGGCGTACCCGCTGACATCCCGGGCCATGAGCGGTCAGCCGAACCACCGGCCGAATCCCCGGCGCAGCTGCCCCGGGACGCCGCGATCGAGTCCTGGATCCACGTCGAGATCGACCGGGAAAGCGGTGGCCAGCGGCTGGACGAGATCGCCGCCGGACTGCGCCGGGTGCTGGAGGACGTCCGGATCGCGGTGGAGGACTGGCCCCGGATGCGGCAGAACGCTCAGCGGATAGCGGCCGGACTGCAGGCCGATCCGCCGGTGGACCTGGACGGCGCCGAGGTGGCCGAAGGCGCGGCCCTGCTGCGCTGGATGGCTGAGGGCCACTTCACCTTCCTCGGCTACCGGGAGTACGACCTGCGCGGCGCGCCCGGCGATGAGTCGCTGCTGGGGCGCCCCGGCACCGGCTTGGGCATCCTGCGGCACGACCAGCGGGTCCGCGACGGCCAGGCTCGCAAGCTCAATCCGCAGGCGCGGAAGGTGGCCCGGGACCGGACCCTGCTGGTGATCACCAAGGCCAATTCCCGTTCCACCGTGCATCGAACCAGCTATCTGGACTACATCGGGGTAAAGGTGTTCGACCCGGCCGGTGAGGTGGTGGGGGAGCGGCGGTTCATCGGACTGTTCGCCTCCTCCGCGTACACCGGCAGCGTGCTCGAGATCCCCGTGGTCCGGCGGACGGTCGAGGCCGTGCTCGGCGACGCCGGATTCAGTCCGGACAGTCATTCCGGCAAGGACCTGCTGCAGATCCTGGAGACCTATCCCCGCGACGAGCTGTTCGAGATCTCGGTGGCTGATCTGAGCGAGATCGCCATCTCCGTGATGCAGCTGCAGGAGCGCCGCCGGACCAGGCTGTTCATCCGACCCGACGTCTACGGCCGGTTCGTGTCCTGCCTGGTCTACCTGCCGCGGGACCGGTTCACCACCGCCATCCGGGCAGCCGTGACCAGCATCCTGCGCACCGCGGTGGGCGGTGTGAACGTGGACTACACAGCGCGGGTTTCAGAGTCGGTGCTGGCCCGGCTGCACCTGGTGATCCGGGTCCGGCCGGGCGCCGGCCTGCCCCAGCTGGACCTGCCGGGCCTGGAGGCCAAGCTCGCCTTTGCCACCCGCAGCTGGGAAGAGGACTTCCGGGCCGCGGCGGTCGCCGCGCTGGGAGAGGAGGCCGCCCCGGCTCTGATCCGGGAATGGGCCGACGGGATTCCGGAGAGCTACCGGGCGGTGACCGAGCCGGAGGAGGCCGTCCTCGATGTCGGGCGGCTCGGCCAGCTGCTCGCCCAGCCGCCCACCGGCGACCGGGACATCGCGCTCTACCTGCAGGACCCCAGCCCGGCCACGCCTGCCGACCGGCGACTGATGCTCTATCGGCGGGCTCCGCTGTCCTTGTCAGCCGTGCTGCCCTACCTCAGCCATCTCGGAGTCGAGGTGATCGATGAGCGGCCGCACAAGCTGCTGCGGCGCGACGGCACGATGGGCTACCTGTACGACTTCGGGCTGCGCCGGGCCAGCGCCGACGTGGCGGCCGAGGTGGGGGAGCGGCGGGGGGCACGGG
>CALMAR010000346.1 GCA_937859855.1 uncultured Kineosporia sp. | reverse complement strand
GGGTTCGGGTGGCCGCCCGGGGTTCTGGGGCGGGCAGCCTGGTGAACTACCTGCTCGGCATCTCCGGGGTCGATCCGATCAAGTACGGCCTGCTGATGGAGCGGTTCTTCACCGCCATCCGGACCCGGCTGCCCGATATCGACATCGACGTGGAGTCCGCCCGCCGGACCGAGGTGTACGAGAAGATCCTGGAGACGTTCGGCGGCGAGCGGGTCACCTGCGTCTCGATGATGGACACCTACCGGGTCCGGCACGCGATCCGGGACGCGGGTGCGGCGCTGGGCCTGCCCCCGGGCGAGATCGACAGCATCGCCAAGGCGTTTCCGCACATCAGCGCCCGCGACGTCCGGCACGCGATCGCCGAACTGCCCGAACTCCGGGCCACCGGGCTGGCCGAGCCGCGGCTGGATCTGCTCTTCGAACTGGTCGAACGGCTGGACGGGCTGCCCCGGCACGTCGCCCTGCATCCGTGCGGGGTGGTGCTGTCCAGTTCCCGCCTGCTGGACCGCACTCCGGTCGAGGCCAGCTGGCTGGGCTTCCCGATGAGCCAGTTCGACAAGGACGACGTCGAGGAGCTGGGCCTGCTCAAGCTGGACGTGCTGGGTATCCGGATGCAGTCGGCGATGGCCTACGCGGTCCAGGAGGTCGCCCGGGTGGACGCCGATGTGGTCGACCTGGACGCCGTCCCGCTGGACGACGAACCCGTCTTCGAACTGATCCGGACCACGCACACCCTGGGCTGCTTCCAGATCGAATCACCGGGCCAGCGCGAGCTGGTGGGCAAGTTCGCGCCGGAGAACTTCCGCGACCTGATCATCGACATCTCGCTGTTCCGGCCCGGCCCGGTCAAGTCCGACATGATCGAGCCGTTCCTGCGCGCCCGGCAGGGCTGGACCGAACCGGAGTATGTGCATCCCTGGCTGAAGGATGCACTCGAAGACACCTGCGGCGTGGTGGTTTTCCACGAACAGGTATTGAAGATCATCCAGGTCATCACCGGATGCCCGCTGGATCGGGCCGACGAGGCGCGCCGGGCGATGGGGTCACCGCAGGGGCAGGCCCAGGTGAGGGAATGGCTGCTGCCTCAGGCCCGGCACAGAGGCTTGGACGAGGTCTCGATCCAGCGGATCTGGGAGGTGCTCGAGGCCTTCGCGTCGTTCGGGTTCTGCAAGGCCCACGCCGCCGCCTTCGCGTTGCCGACCTATCAGTCCGCCTGGCTGAAGGCCCACCACCCGGCCGCCTTCCTGGCCGGAGTGCTCACCCACGACCCGGGAATGTATCCCAAGCGGCTGATCCTCGACGACGCCCGCAACCTCGGCATCGCGATCCGCGGCCTGGACGTGAATCGCTCGGGTGGTGGCTATCGGGTGGAACGCCTCGACCCGGATGAGCGTGATCCAGGAGTACTTCGCCCGGAGCCGGGTCTGCCCGACGGCCGGGCCTACGGAATCCGGCTTTCGCTGTCCGAAGTGAAGGGCATCAGCGAGGCCGAGGTCGAACAGGTGGTGGCCGGGCAGCCGTACCACTCGCTGGCCGACTTCTGGCACCGGGCCCAGGTGAGCCGGCCGATCGCCGAACGGCTGGTGCTGACCGGCGGATTCGACACCATCTACGGGATCAGCGACGGCACCGTCCGGCTGGCCCGTGACCAGATCACCCGGCGCGATCTGCTGTTGCAGCTGGGTGAACTGGAGCGCTGGACCAGATCCGGCCCAGGACGGGGTTCGCGCCGCCGTACCAGGACTGAGCCAGAGCGGGCGACGAAAGAGGGAGTGGCAGCGAAGGAAGGCACGGCGAATCAGCGTGCGGATCTCGCGACCAATGACAGCGGGTCACTTCAACCCGGTATCCGACAGGCTGCCGCCCGCCAGTCCCAGGCCGCGTTGCCGGTGACCAAGGCCGAGCAGCTGAGCGTGCAGCTCTCGCTCGACCTCGGCGATGCGCCGGACGAGATCATTCCTTCCGGGCTGCCCGAGATGAGCAGCGCCGAACGGGTCCGGGCCGAGCTGGACGTGCTCGGTCTGGACGCCAGCAGGCACGTGCTCGACTTCTACGTCCCGATGCTGGAGGCGATCGGCGTCGTCCGTGCCCGTGACGTGCTCGGACACCGGAGCCGGGCCGAACTGCTGGTCGCCGGGGTGAAGGTGGCGACCCAGACACCGCCGATCCGTACCGGCCGCCGGGTGGTCTTCCTCACCCTGGACGACGCCACCGGGCCGGTCGACGCCACCTTCTTCGAGGACGCGCAGGCTCCCTACGCCGCGACCGTGTTCCATTCCTGGCTGCTGGTGGTGCGCGGAGTGCTGCGCCGGACCGGCCCGCGCGGAACGTCACTACGGGCCACCGGGGCCTGGGAACTCCCGCTGCTCTGGGAGACCTGGCGTGATCACGGCGTGGATGCCGTCCATGATCTGATCGCCGCCGCGCCCGACCTGACTGGAGCCGGCTGGCGGACCCCGATGCCTGCCGGGCTGCCGTCGGTGGCTTTCAACCGCGGATTCGATCAGTCGGTTCCGGCCGCTGCCGGTCAGCCGGTTCCCGGCCGTACCCAGGGGGTCAGCCGGGACGACGGCGCGCTGGGCCGGCCGCCTGCCGATGGCGAATGGGAAGTGGGCACCGGGCTACCGGCCGGCGACCGGCTGAACGCCCGCCCGGCTGCTGCTGCGATCGAGGCGCTCACCCAGAACCGGGAGCGGGCCGGTGGGATGGGCGGAAGCCGGCGTGTGCTGGTGCATCCCAGCGGTTACCGGCAGTCGCCCTACGCCGACCTGAAGACGCCCGGAGTGGATACCAAGGAGACCCGCCAGCAGCTCGCCGCCGAAACGGAGTCGGCCCGCGAACACGCCGAACGCCGCAAGCACGATCCTCCGCGCAAGCTCTGGCACTCCAGCCCGGGCAGTTCGGGGCACTGATGAGCCGCGCCGTGATCCCTGGCCCGGGGAAAGGGCTGAACGCCGGGGAGGTGAAGGCCCGGCTGGACGACGGGTTGAAACCCCGGCTGGACGACGGCTGCCCGATCCTGCACGTCGACATGGACGCTTTCTACGTCTCGGTCGAGCAGATCAGCCGCCCGGAGCTGCGCGGGCAGCCAGTGATCGTCGGCGGATCCGGTGGCAGCCGGTCGGTGGTGTTCTCCGCCAGCTACGAGGCCCGTTGTTACGGCGTCCACTCCGCGATGGCGATGGGCCGCGCCCGCCGGCTCTGCCCGCACGCCGCGATCATCGAGCCCGATCATGACCGCTATGGCGAGGTCTCCCGCGGGGTGATGGAGATCTTCCGGTCGATCACTCCGCTGGTCGAGCCGCTCAGCCTGGATGAGGCCTTCCTGGACGTCTCCGGCTCGATCCGCCGGCTCGGGTCACCGGCCCGGATCGCGCAGCGGATCCGTGACCAGGTCGAGGACGAGCAGCAGATCACCTGCTCGGTCGGTGTGGCCAGCACCAAGTTCGTCGCCAAGCTGGCATCCCGGCAGGCCAAACCCGATGGCCTGCTGGTGATACCGGCCGATCAGGCGGTGACCTTCCTGCACAGCCTCAAGGTGGGTGCGCTGTGGGGAGTGGGAGATCGCATCGAAGAGGCCCTGCATCGGCTGGGCCTGGTCACGGTGGCCGATCTGGCTCACACTCCGGTCGCCACCCTGCGCCGGGCCCTGGGTGAGATCAGCGGCACCAGCCTGCACGAGCTGGCCTGGGGCCGCGATCCACGGCCGGTGATCCCCGAATCACCAGAGAAGAGCATCGGCAGCGAGGAGACGTTCCGCACCGACATCGACGATCCGGAGGTGATCGGCCGCGAACTGCTGCGGCTGAGCGAACGGGTCGCGGCCCGGCTGAGATCGGCTGGAATGGCTGGCCGGACGGTGGTGATCAAGATCAGGTTCGCCGACTTCACCACCATCACCCGGTCCCGCACCCTGACCGAGCACACCGATGTGGCGCGGGTGATCTACGTCACCGCGGCCGGTCTGTACGCCCGGCTCGGCCTGGACCGGGCGCGGGTGCGGCTGGCCGGAGTCCGGGTGGAGGGTCTGACGGACGCCGCTCTCAGCCATCATCAGCTCGCCCTCGATGAGCGCCCGCGCGGCTGGCGGGAGGCCGAGCAGGCCGTCGACCGGGCCAGTGCCCGATTCGGTCC
>CALMAR010000345.1 GCA_937859855.1 uncultured Kineosporia sp. | reverse complement strand
GGGGGCCGGGCGGGGGGGGGGGGGGGGCGGGGGGGGGGGGGGCCGCCGGCCGCGCCCCCCCCCGGTCCCCCCGCCGCGACCGGCCCGCGCAGCGGGCCGGTCCTTGATAACCAATAGGTCAATTCGGCAACATCCGGCCCTGGGAGAATACCTTGGTTCTGTTGCGGCAAAGAAGCGCGGATCTCACGCAAGAGATGAGAGTCACTGTGGATAGTCGCCGTATACGCTGATGACCACGTGCTTAAACTCATTGGCCCATCGAATGGATTCAGGCAGATTGGTCCGAGGGTTCTTACTGCAGAAGTCGAAGACGTCGGTGACTAGTCGCAAGGCTCTCTGTGCCGACTCCATCGAATAGTCAAGCATGACTGGACTGGTGCTAACACCGATAGGATGGAGTATTGGACTATGGGTTTCATCTTTGGCATGAGCAGCAAAGTTGCGCAGTCTGTAGAGCCAAGTAAATTCTCTTTTCCACTCGGCATTTTTTTCGGTCACGGCGAATGATAATTTCAGTGCCTCCCTGATATGAGCGTGCCTGGAGGCTTGGCGTCTAGCCTGAGACAGGCGCTGTCGTACGCTCATTCGTGCGGTCTCGGATACAGCCAGAGAGCCGTAGAGGGCATCAAGGCAGTTGCCGCAGGCATTGACAGCTATCAAAGAAGCTTCAAACTCAAGACTGAGCGAGCGAGCATGATTGAGATCTTCGGCGGCTGCCGCCAGGCAAGCTGCTCTTGCTTCTGTTGCCATATCTGTGTGCAGCTTGGCGATCTTGAACCAGGTGATCCAGAGGTGCTGGACGATCGTTACGCTTGGAGTGGGGGCAGCGACGGCGGCCTTAGCTGCCTGCGGTTGCGCAACAGCCGAAATCGGGGAAGGCCTTTCCTCGTGCATTTGGTCGCCACCCTTCTTGACTTTTGAGCAATTGAGCGGGCTGAGATTACCCAGGGACTTATGAGCGAAAGCTCATGATCCGTGAGTCCCCTGATTCTGACCGGAGCCCTACGCCTTCGCCCGAGCCTGGATGCTCTACGCTCGTCAGGTGACTGATGGTGGTGACGAGCAGCAGCACGTGGATAATACGATCTTGGATGTCGTGCTGGCTCAGTTCCGGGAGTCGGCTAAGGCCGGCGAAGTCGTTTGGCTCAGCGAGAATGGTGAGCCGGTTGCGGCCGTTGTTCCGCTGGACGTGGCTCGAGCTGGGTTGAGCGCTCTGGGACGGGATCGCTAATCAGATCAAGCGACTAGTGAATCCGGCGTTGACGAGTTCCTGGAATGCCTGACGTACTGCGTCGGGCATCGGCTGGGGGATGGCGAAGCCTTGTTCGGCGTAGACCGCGATGCGCTGGGTGTCGCCTACCAGCATATTCACCACGCGGTCGGGGTCTCCGATGCTGGCGACGTAGTCGTCCAGTGCAAGCGGCAGGGACGCGCATTGCACGCGTACCGAGGGCCAAAGTTTGCTGCAGGTCGCGAAAGCTCGGCGCTGTTGATAGGGGCGAGACATCAGAGTCACCGAGGTGACTTGAATCCCGTTGTCCTGCAGTAGCTTGCGCGTATTGGTGATGTTGTCGCCTGTGTTCCGGGCTTCGATTTCGATCAGGATCGCTTGATCGGGCACGCCGGAACTAAGGGCGTGTTCCCGATAGTGCACGGCTTCGCCTCGGGGGAACCGCTCGACGGTGGTGGTCGCGTTGGCCCCGGTGAACACAATGAGCGGGAAAAGGCCTGCGCCATAGAGGTTTACCGCGCAGGTAGCGACGCCGAGGTCATGGCTGCCTAGTCCGATGCCGACATCGGTGGGGGTGAGCTGGTGGTGCATATCGTGGTAGTCCCAGAGCGTCTGGACGGCATCTCTGATGCCGGGCGAGAGTGTCACTGTATGGGTGGAGGTCATCACCGGTTCCTTAGTCGGGGATCTGGAAATCGTAGGTCCAGGCGAACCTGCTGGCGGCGTGGATGCCGATCGCTGATTCGATCGGCCTGCCGTCGGCGGTGAAGGTTGTGCGCCGCAGCACCATGACCGGCTCACCTCCGGGAAGGGCGAGCTGGGCTGCCTCGTCGGGTGTGGGCATCCGTGCGTGAAAGGTCTCGCGGATGTGGTCAGGCTCCAGCCCGCGCAGGGTCAGGACTTGGAAGCCGCCGCCCTGCCCGGCGGGCCCGGGGTTGGGATCGACGATGGGTGTGCCCTCGACGTCTTCGGGCCGGTAGTAGCTGGTGAGGGTGTGCGTGGGAGTGGCGCCGTCTTTGACCAGGCGGGCGCGCTCGTAGACAGGCGAGCCCGTCTCGATACCGAGGGCCTCGGCGGTCTCGGCGTCGGCGTCGACCAGGGCAACGGTTTGGGTTTGATCGGTCGGCTGCCAGGCCCGGCCGCTGGCTTCCCGGTCTGCGGCGAACGCTACCAGCCCGTATTTCCACTTGCTCTTGGCGTAGCGGCTCGCGCCCAGGCGCTTCATCGGTGGCCGGGGCCGGACCACGGTCCCCCGGCGGCGGATGGGGGTCACTAGCCCTTCGGCGGTGAGGAGAGAAACGGCCTGCCGCACGGTCTTGACATTGACGCCGTAGCGGGAGGCAATTTCGTCCTGCTTGGGGAGCACGGAGCCCTCCGGGTACGTCCCGGACTCGATGCCATCCCGCAGGCTCTTGGCCAAATCGCGGTAGCCGATGCTCACTGCGCTCCCTCGATGTTCGCGACAGCGCTGTCATCTACTGACAGCCAAGATCGCAGAGTTAACGGTAGTGGTATCTGTCAACTGAAGCGATTCTGTTCAATAGAGCTACCTGTATTGACACAGGCCGCAGACCATGGCCTACTGGTCACCTACCTCAGATAGAGGTGGTTCTATTCCAGGAGGCAGAGCGATGGCTCTATTGGGTGGGCACCGGTTCTCAGTGTCGATGGGAGAGGCGTTTCCGCATGGGCTATATGCGATGGGTGTGGAGCAGGCGCAGGACTACAACGAGCGCAACGGGTCCCGGACCCCGTCGAAGGACAAGCAGACCGGGGACCTGGTGTGGACGGTGACCTGCATCGACCGCGACCCAGAAGCCCGGGTGAAGGAAGTCCGGGTGAAGGTGCTGGCGCCGGTGCAGCCGGTGCTGACTCCGGAAGTGGTCGCCGGTAGCGGGCTGCGGCCGGTGGAGTTCTCCGGGATGACCGTCACTCCGTACATCGATGAGGGGCGGGGCAGGGCCCGGATGGCGTTGTCGTTCCGGGCGACTGGGGTGCATGAGCCCGGTAAAGCCCTCGCCAGTTCGGCCACTGTGACGGGCCGTTCCGGCGGGCAGGCACCTGGCGGTGAATCGAAGGTCGCTTAGAGCGCAGGGCGCCCCCGGCCTAGTAGCAGCCGGGCCGGGGGCTCGCATCACAGCAATCCATCCAGCGTGCGAGCTATCAGGGAGTTACAGCGATGCCCCAGAAGGCTACCCGGCCGGACTCTGCGGCCGGACGATCCGCCCAAGTGGAACGACCAAGTCAGGACCGTTACCCGCGCGGCGGGTGCGGAAGTGCCGGGCCTGCAAGCGCCCGGTCAGCCCGGCCGCTCTGATGAGTGGTGAGTGCGCGGACTGCGCGGGCCTGGTGCCGCTCCCGCTGCGCGGTGAAGGCGGCCGGTTCCTCTCCTTCGCCGCTCCCCAGAACGGGGGTGGCCGGTGATGTTCGTGAATGGAACCCGCGCGGACGACCTGGCCGGGACCGGGCTCTTAGCGAAGCAGCGGCTGGTGATCCCGTTCTGGCTGTCCATCCTGACTGCGACCATCGGCGGCGCCGCTAAGGCCGTGATGTGGCTGGTGTGGCAGGCGATCCAGCATCCGGTGCCTGCCGCTGTGCTGGTTACGGTCGGGCTGGTCTGGGTCAAGCTCGGCATCCTCGGTCTGCTGGCCTTGTTCACCACCACCCTGGCCGGGGCGTTGATCTGGGTGTGGCGATGGCCTTCCTCTTGGGATGAAGCTATCGCCCGGCCGATGCTGGGCTGGTGGCGCTGGCAAACCCGGTACCGCCACCTCTGGTACCCGGCGTTGCATGGGTCGGGCCTGACCATCACCACCCCCGACCGGGTCGTCTACACCCCCACCGTCACCCGCTGCACCAGCACCGGGGTGGTCGACACCCTGCACGTCCGGCTGCTGCACGGCCACACCCCCGAAGACCTTTCCGCCAAAGCCGAAGGCCTGCGGCACTCGTTCGGCGCGCACCGGGTCACCATCGTGCAGGACGCACCCGGCCGGGTCCGGGTCA
>CALMAR010000344.1 GCA_937859855.1 uncultured Kineosporia sp. | reverse complement strand
CCGATCCGGCCATGACTCTGAGCCGACAGAGGTTCCCAGGTCGAGGCCTCGACCGCCGCCAGCACCCCGCGCTTCACGCGCGCGTAATCGATCAGCCGGTCGAACCAGCCGGCCAGGGCCTGAACCGGGTCGCTTTCGGCGAGCAGATCGCCCGCTGCGGCAACCAGGTCATCGACCTCGTGCCGGTACACCTCGGCGATGAGCTGTTCCCGGGTGGAGAAGTGCCGGTAGAGCGTTCCCTGCCCGACACCGGCCCGCTTGGCCACAGCGTTCAGCGGAACATCCTGCGACGTGGTCAGCAGGGCACGCGCCGCCGCCACGATGTGCTCGCGATTGCGGGCGGCGTCAGCTCGGCGCGGAGCCGTCAGGGCCATCAGCCTCCGCCTCAGCTAGAAATCGGACACTGTGTCCGGTAACGTCCAGTCCATCGGACATGGTGTCCACTTTAGCCGGAGGAGCGACGTGACGGGCATTGAGGGCAAGGTCGTAGCGATCACCGGGGCGAGCAGCGGGATCGGAGAGGCCACGGCGATCGTGCTGGCCGAACGTGGCGCGAGCGTTCTGCTCGGCGGCCGCCGGTCCGATCGCCTGAACCAGGTGGCCGGTCGCATCGTGGCTGGCGGCGGCCGAGCTCTCGCGTGTGACCTGGACGTGACCCGCATGGATCGGATGACGGCATTCGTCGGCCGAGCCGTTCAGGAGTATGGACGCCTCGACGTGCTGATCAACAATGCCGGCGTGAGCCGGATCGGCCCGGTCGGCGACCTGGACGTCGACGGCTGGTCGGCCATGATCGACGTCAACCTCCGCGGCGTCCTGCACGGCATTGCCGCCGCCCTGCCGGTGTTCACCCAGCAGCGCCGTGGACACTTCGTCACCACCGTGTCAACCGCAGGCCTGAAAATCGTTCCCGAGATGGCTGTGTACGCGGCGACCAAGAATGCCGTCCGTACCCTGCTCGAAGGAGTGCGCCAGGAGTACACCGACGGCAGCATCCGCACGACCTCGATCTCGCCCGGCTACGTGCGGACCGAACTCGCCGACTCGATCGAAAACGCTGCCGCACGAGAACAGATACAGCGTGGCATGCGGGAATTCGCGATCGACGCCGCATCCGTGGCCGGCGCCATCGCCTTTGCCATCGAACAACCGGACGACGTCGAAATCGGCGATCTCACCATCCGCCCAACCGTCCAGGGATAACTTGATCTATTCCAGATCAGCGTCTATGTTGCGCTCATGTCGCCCGGCTTCGAAACGCAGTTACGGGCGCTCTCGTTGCGCGTGACCCAGCCGCGGCTGGCAGTGCTCGCCGCATTGAGCGAACACCCGCACATCGATACCGACACCGTGATCACATTGGTCCGGGCCGAGCACCCGGCGGTCTCGACCCAGACGGTCTACGACGTGTTGCGCGCACTCACCGGCGCCGGTCTGGTGCGGCGCATCCAGCCTGCCGGGGCCACCGCCCGATACGAGTGCCGGGTCGGAGACAACCATCACCACGTCGTCTGCCGCTCCTGCGGAGCGATCGCCGACGTCGACTGCGCGGTCGGCCACGCCCCCTGTCTCACCGCCTCGGATGACAGCGGTTTCATCGTCGACCAGGCAGAGGTCGTCTACTGGGGTACCTGTCCCAGCTGTGCGGCCCAGCGCTGCGTTCAATCACCCGCCAGTTCGGAAGGAAGCAGATGAGCGACACCCAGGACAACGCCCCGGCCAGCGCGCAGGGCGTGGACCAGATGGCCGAAGCCGGCTGCCCGGTCGCGCACGACTCCGTCACCGCGCAGGGTAGCGAGAGCGAGAACCCGGCGATCGACTCACCGACCCCGAAGACCGGCGGCCGGCCGCGGACGAACCGGGACTGGTGGCCCAATCAGCTCGACCTCTCGGTGCTGCACGCCCACTCATCCAAGGTCAACCCGCTGGAGCCGGGTTTCAGCTACGCCACGGAGTTCGAGAAGCTCGACGTGGAGGCCCTCAAGCAGGACATCATCGGCGTGCTGACCACCTCGGTGGACTGGTGGCCGGCCGACTTCGGCCATTACGGCGGTCTCATGATCCGGATGAGCTGGCATGCCGCAGGCACCTACCGCATCCATGACGGCCGTGGCGGGGCCGGTGACGGCGGTCAGCGGTTCGCTCCGCTCAACAGCTGGCCCGACAACGCCAACCTCGACAAGGCACGCCGGCTCCTGTGGCCGGTCAAGCAGAAGTACGGCCAGAAGATCTCCTGGGCCGATCTGCTCGTGCTGGCCGGCAATGTCGCCCTGGAGTCGATGGGCTTCAAGACCTTCGGCTTCGGCTTCGGCCGCGCGGACGTCTGGGAGCCCGAGGAAATCTTCTGGGGTCCGGAGGACGCCTGGCTTGGCGACGAGCGCTACGTCAACGAGGCCGAGATGTCGCCGGAGGTGGGGGCCACCGAAATGGGACTCATCTACGTGAACCCCGAGGGTCCTCGCGGCAGCGGGGACTTCCGGGCGGCCGCCCACTTCATCCGGGAGACCTTCGCCCGGATGGCAATGAACGACGAGGAAACCGTCGCTCTGATCGCCGGCGGGCACACCTTCGGCAAGACCCACGGCGCCGGCATGGCGGATGACCACGTCGGTCCGGAGCCTGAGGGGGCCCCGCTGGAGACGCAGGGCCTGGGCTGGCTGAGCAGCTACGGCAGCGGCAAGGGCGGCGACACGATCACCAGCGGCCTGGAAGTGACCTGGACCGACCGGCCGACGCAGTGGAGCAACCGGTTCTTCGAGATCCTGTTCGGCAACGAATGGGAGCTCAGCACGAGCCCAGGAGGCGCCAAGCAGTGGGTGGCCAAGGACGCCGAGGCGATCATTCCGGACGCTCACGATCCGTCCCGGAAGCACAAACCGACGATGCTGACGACCGACCTGTCGCTGCGTTTCGACCCGGCGTACGAGCAGATCTCCCGCCGCTTCCTGGAGAACCCCGGCGAATTCGCGCTGGCCTTCGCCAAGGCCTGGTACAAGCTGCTGCATCGCGACATGGGTCCAGTCAGCCGTTTCCGGGGACCGTGGGTAGCCGAGCCCCAGCTGTGGCAGGACCCGGTACCGGCGCCCGGCCACGAATTGGTCGGTGAGGCCGACGTCACCGCTCTCAAGGCGAAGATCCTGGACGCTGGCCTCACGACCACCCAGCTGGTCGGCACCGCCTGGGCTTCCGCCGCCAGCTTCCGGTCCACCGACAAGCGAGGTGGCGCGAACGGTGCCCGGATCCGGCTCGAACCGCAGCGGAACTGGGAGGTCAACCAGCCGGCCCAGCTGAACACGGTCCTGAACAAGCTCGAAAGCATCCAGCAGGAGTTCAATGGCGCGGGCGGCGCTCAGATCTCACTCGCCGATCTGATCGTGCTGGCCGGCACGGCCGCGGTCGAGAAGGCGGCGCGGGACGGGGGCGTCGAGGTGAGCGTGCCGTTCCATCCCGGTCGCACCGACGCCACCCAGGAGCAGACGGACGTCGACTCGTTCCGGGTGCTCGAGCCGCGGGCCGACGGGTTCCGCAACTACCTGCGTGCGGGCGAGAAGACCCAGCCGGAGGTGCTGCTCGTCGACCGGGCCTACATGCTCGACCTGACCGCACCGGAGATGACCGTCCTGCTTGGTGGGCTGCGCTCGCTGGGTGTCAGCGCCGGCAGCTCCCAGCACGGCGTCCTCACCGACCGGCCCGGCGTGCTCAGCCGTGACTTCTTCACCAACCTGCTCTCCGCCGGCACCCGCTGGAAGGCGTCGGAGTCCGGAGAGCACGTCTACGAGATCCGCGACGAAGCCGGCGATCAGGTGAAGTGGACCGCCACCGCGGCCGACCTCATCTTCGGTTCCAACTCACAGCTGCGGGCCATCGCCGAGGTCTATGCCAGCGACGACGCCCGCGACAGGTTCGTGGCCGACTTCGTCGCAGCCTGGACCAAGGTCATGGACCTCGATCGGTTCGACCTGGTCTGATCAGTTTCGATGGACGAGCCCGGCCGGCCCCAGCTGGGCTGGGCTCGTCCATCAGAGCCAGCACGACCGGTGGTGCCCACATCCCTAGGGAGACATCGAGAATGGCCCCACTTGCCCTCGTCACCGGCGCATCTTCGGGGATCGGCAGGGCCTTCGCCGAGCGGCTGGCCGCCGACGGTCACGATCTGATCGTTGCCGGGCGACGGCTGGACCGGTTGCGGGAGCTCGCGGCGTCGCTGTCGGACACTGCAGTGGAGGTCGTCATCGCCGACCTGGCCACGGATGACGGCATCGACACGGTCGCGCAGCTGTGCGCCGACCGCCAGCTGAGCATGCTGATCAACAATGCGGGCGTCGCCCACTACATGCCGATGGTGCAGCTGGCGGCCGGGAAGGCGCGGGAACTGGTGCATGTCAAGGTCGTCGCGCCGACGATGCTGACCCGGGCCGCCCTGCCCGGCATGATCGAACGAGGGACAGGAACGATCCTCAACGTGGCTGGCATGCTCGCGTTCTCCGGCCCGGCCCCGGCAGCGGCGCCGCAAGGGCAGCGCGCCGTCTACGCCGGGACACTGGCCCACGCCGTCGCCATGTCGCAGACTCTGCATGCTGAACTTGAGGGAACCGGGGTGAACGTCCACGTCGTCTGCCCCGGCATCGTCGCCACCGAGTTCCACGAGGTCCAGGGCATGGACCTTTCCGCCCTCCCCCGGATGTCCGCTTCGGACGTCGTGACCGCCGCCCTGGCGGGCATTGCCCGCGGCGAGGTCGTCAGCGCGCCTGGCGTCGAGGACTACTCCCTGCTCGAGGCCGTGTTCGGAGCGGACCTCGCCGCGTTCCACGGGCAGAGCGCCAACCTTGCGTCCCGTTACCGCAACACCTGAGCCAGTACTGGTTCGGGACCGCCCTCAGAGTGCGCGGCGCCGCTGAGCTGGATCACTCAAGGACGGCGGCAGGTATCCCTCGTCCGCCTGCCGGAATGATGTTCCCGGTGGCACGATCTCATCGATCCTGTCCAGCACATCCGCGGTCAGGGTGACGTCCAGCGCGGCCAGCTGCGACTTCAGGTGCTCTTCCGTCCTGGGGCCGATGATCGGCGCGGTGATCGCGGGGTGCTGCATCACAAAGGCGATCGCCAGCTGGATCAGGCTGATCCCGATGTCATCGGCCAGCGCGCCCAGGGCGTCCGCAGCGGCGAATTTGGCCTGATTGCTGGGATCTGACTGGTCGTATCGGTCGGGAACCCGATCGGCCCGGCTGGACTCGGGCTTGGCGGCCCCCTTGCGGTACTTGCCGCTGAGTAGGCCACCGGCTAGCGGACTCCAGGGGATCACCCCCATGCCGTATTCCAGTGCCACTGGGAGGACGTCAGCTTCGATATTGCGGATCAGCATCGAATAGGGCGGCTGCTCGGTCACGAACCGGCCCAGACCCCGGTCCCGCGCCGTCCATTGGGCCTGCACGATCCGGTGCGCCGGGTAGGTCGACGAGCCGAACGCCCGGATCTTGCCCGCCCGCTGAAGATCGGTGAGCGCTGAGAGTGTCTCCTCATCGTCCGTGCTGGGATCGGGACGGTGCACTTGATACAGATCGATCCAGTCGGTCTGCAGCCGCCGCAGACTTTCCTCCACCGCTCGCACGATCCAGCGCCGTGAGTTGCCCTGGCGATTCGGGTCATCGGACGAGCCGGTCTCGTCGTTCATCGGATTGTGGAACTTGGTGGCCAGGATGACGCCATCGCGCCGTCCACCGGCCAGGGCTTTACCAACGATCACTTCGGATTCGCCCTGCGAATACACGTCAGCCGTGTCGATGAAGTTGATACCGGCATCGAGCGCTGCGTGGACCAGGCTGACGGCGGTGGCGTGATCGGGCTCACCCCAGATACCCAGGTTCATGGCGCCCAAGCACAGCGGACTGACCTGCATCCCGGTTCTACCCAGGCTCCGGTAGTTCATGCCGTTGAGCATAGGCCAGGGGGTTCCGGCACTCGGCTTCCACCCCGCCGGGCGTGACGTGGTGAGCGGACCGGTAGACCATCCTCGGCGAGCAGTTCCCCTTCGCTGCGAGATCATGTCGCGGATGCATCAATCGCAGGGTAGCCACCTGTTCGCACCCCGCCGCGTGATCAGCGCCCGGCCGCGCCATCGTCAGCTGCCAGGCCAGCAATGCCCACCGCGACAAGGAGAAATATGAAGGTGCTGCGCAATGCCGCGTACGGCGCCGCCTCAGGCGCCACCGGCACAACCGTCCTGAACGCCGTCACCTATCTCGACATGGCATTACGGGCACGCCCGGCCAGCGACACCCCTCAGCGGGCCGTGAAAACCTTGGCCGAGAAGGCCGGGCATCCCGTCCCGGGAGAAGGCGACGACAGGACAAACCGCCTCGATGGACTGGGACCGCTCACGGGCATCGTGACCGGCGTATCGATCGGCGTCCTGGCGGGACTGTTCCGCCCCGTCCTGAGCCGGCTTCCGTCTCCCGCAGCCGCAGCCCTCATCGGCATCGCCGCCATGGCTCTCACCGACGGGCCACTGGTGTCCCTGGGACTGGCCGAGCCCAAGAAGTGGTCGGCTACTGACTGGCTCAGCGACGCTGTTCCGCACCTCGCCTACGGTGCGGCCACCTACGCGGCCTTGAGCGCCGCTCCCCGGCCATGAGACCAGCAAAGAGAGCAGCGCAGAGGAGGGGCTGACGTACCTCTCCTCGTTCTGGCGCTCGGGCTGCCTGCCGCTCAGCCCGCGCAGCGCCGCCCAGGCATTGCCCGGCGCTGCTTGACTGGGCATGATTCGTCCGGATCTGTTCCGTCAGTTGCCGGTGGGACGGGCTTAGACGGGTAGGTGGGCAGTGCCGCGGCATTTGAGCATGGCAGCCATCGGGCAGGGTGCCGGGCGCAGGCGGCGCCCGTCCCGGGCGACGCTGCCGTTAGCGATCGCGCTGGCCCTCGGCATCGTTGCTGGTGCGGCCGGAACCGCGGCATGGGCCACTCTCCGGCCCGGCGCACCAGCCAAGGTCCTCAGCTGCACCGGTCCGCGCACGCCGCTGGTGGTCGCATCATCGGCCGACAAGAGCGCCCTGATGACCCGATTTGCCGAACAGTTCTCTGCTGGCGCCGGGCAGGAAGCCAGCCCCTGCGTCCAGGTGACGGTTGAGACCAAGGCATCCGGTGCGGCAACGACGGCTCTGTCCAGCGGCTGGAAACCCAGTGACGGCGCCACTCCCGATGTCTGGTCTCCCACCGGTTCGATCTGGTTGCCGCTCCTGGAGGATCGCCTGGCCCAGGCCAAGCACCCGAGCCTGATCAACGGCCTCGCCCCCGTTCCGCACATCGCGACGTCGCCGATGGTGGTGGCGATGCCCAGGCCCATGGCAACGGCACTGGGCTGGCCGGACAAGCCGATCGGCTGGGCCGATCTCCTGACCCTGGCCTCGTCACGCACCGGGTGGGGCGCTTTCGGCCATCCAGAGTGGGGCCGGTTCCAACTGGGCAAGACCAACCCCAATTTCTCTCATGCTGGACTGGAAGGCACCATCGCCGCCTACTACGCGGCGGTCGGGCGCACGTCCGGCCTGACACCGGGCGAGATCAGCAGTGCTGCCACTCGCCGGTTTGTCGCGGGGGTCGAACAGTCGATCGTGCGCTATGGCGACACCACCGCATCATTCCTGTCCGACTGGCTGCATGCCGACGACAACAACCAGGCACTGTCCTACATCTCCGCCCTGGTCACGGAGGAGAACCTGGTACCGGCGTACAACCAGGGCAACCCCACGGCCGACCCGGCCCTGGCCGGCAAACACGCGCCACCCAAGGTGCCGCTGGTTGCCATCTACCCGAAAGAAGGCACGTTCATCGCCGACCATCCGTTCGTCGTGCTTGATGCGCCATGGGTGACACCGGCCAAGCGTGTTGCAGCGCAGGCATTCCTGGCCTATCTTCAGAGCCCGCCGATACAGGCCCAGTGGCAGGCCAACTTCTTCCGCGACGCTTCCGACCGGCTGGGCACCAATGCCACCCAGGCCCTCGGGGTGAGCCCGGGCGAACCACACACCGTGCTCAAGCCGCCCTCTCCCGCGATCACCAAGCAGATCCTGGACAGCTGGGCGCAGCTACGCAAGACCGCGAACGTGATCAGCCTGATCGATGTCTCCGGCTCGATGGCTGTCCGGCTACCGGGCTCGTCCCAGACCCGGCTGGATGCGGCGAAAGACGCGGCGGTCGCCTCGATGAAGCTGTTCACGGGCAATGACGAGGTCGGCCTGTGGTCGTTCTCCGGCGGAGTTCGCGGTCAACGGGACTACCGCGAGTTGGTGAACATTGGGCCGATGGACGCCACGGTGCATCATTCGGTGCGGCGCGATGCCATCACTGAAGCGCTCAAGGCTCTGCGGCCATCCGGTAACACCGGTCTCTACAACAGCATTGCTGCCGCCTACCGAACAGTTCTCGACCGCTACCAGAACAATCGGATCAATGCAGTCGTGGTGCTCACTGATGGGAAGAATGACGCCCAGGGCGGTTTGAGCCTGACCGGCCTGACCGAACGGATCAGAAAGACGCCGGGCGGACGCCCGATCCGCATCATCACGATCGCGTATGGCCCGCAGGCCGATGCCGAGACCTTGGCCTCCATCGCCCGCGCCACCAAAGGCGCTTCCTATCTGGCCGCCACCCCAGCCGATATCCCCAAGATCTACTCCGCGGCCCTGTCCAACCTCTAGGGCACCGTATCCGAGGGCTCGGTACGTCATACCCGTTGAGCATCACGCCGACGAACGAGTACTGAGCGACGGTGAAAATCAAGGCGTTCAGGCCACTTTGACCCAGGCCGGTGACGGCCGCCGAATAAAGCGGTCCAAGAAGCGGACCGCCCCTCTGCAGCGCCAGGGCGACGTCGGCTGCCCAGCCTTGCTCCTCATCGAGGTCACCCGGCCGGCCGCCGCCGAGCGGGGTGAGGATCTGCGCCTCGCTCAGTCCGGAATCCCGCGCGGTGCGAGCGGCCCGCGACCCGGCCCATCGGAATATCGATCCTGGTGATGAATTCTCCCGGGCGCAGCTGCGTTTCGACATGCGGCGCAGTGCCGGGCAATCTTCACCGTCGCATCCAGGACGATCGGTGCAGTGGCCAAGTCGCCCACGTACGTCGCGATACAGCCGTCGCTGATGCCGAGCACGGCATGCATGCGGTTCTGGCCGTGTATCGCCGGACATCCGCTTCGGGGAATCCGCTTGTTGCCCGGCATGGCGGCGTCCCGGAAGTAACCGCAGTGGGTCCGTCGCAACAGATTGCCTCTTACGGTCGCGAGATGACGTATCTGGGGCGAGGCGCTGGCGAGCAGCGCCGCAGCAGTTCGAGGATCGTGGTCTCCGGCGCCAACCCGCAGCCGCAACTGGCGGCCGTTGACGTCGAAGGTCAGTTCGTCCGTGCTGCTGCCCGAGGTGGGGTTCCCCTCACTCTCCATCCCGGCCTCCGTTCGTGCGCCGGGCGTGCGAGCGGATCCACTCCAGAACCGGCGCGAGGGCTTGGTCAGAGTTGCGTTCGTAGATGAGCCCGTGCCCGTTGCCGGTGACCCCGTGATCGGGGAGATGCAAGAGTTCCGCGGCTGCGCCGGCGACGCGCAACGACTCCACGATCTGCGGCCCGTGCAGACCGAAGGGCGACGCGCCCCCGGTGACGACGGCGACTGGAATCCCGGTCAGGGCCGGGATCCGCAACGAACCCGGGTCGGCCGCGTGCGCCTGTTCGGGCGTGTTCAGCGGCGGGTCGAAGGTCAGCGGCGCGGCGGCGAGTCCCCAGTCGAGAGTTCCGATGCCGGGAATCGTGGCGAACGCCGGTCCCATCGGTTCGACGGTGACGATGGCGGCGACAAGTTCAGGGCGCCGGTCCGCCAGCAGCCACCCGTCAGATCCAGAGGCGGAGTGGGTGATGACGATGGCCGGGCCGATGCGGTCGAGCAGATCGGCGAGCCGGTCCGCGTCCATGCGTTGCGATTCAGCCAGGTCGACCGGCAGGGCCCCGAAGGGAGCGATGAACGCGGCCAGAGCGCTGTCGTCGTCGAGGTCGAAGGGCCACTGAGTGTGCTTGTCTTTCCATCCGGGTGGAAAGAAGACGGTGCGTCCCTCCTCGTAGGAGAACGGCGGCCCCATCGGCCCGTTGACGTCTGGATGGAAGGGCGAGCGGCCCTGCGTCGGACGATCGACGACGAACACCGGATACCCGGCCTCAACCAGGCGCTGCGCCCAGCCTGGCCGGCCATCTGGAGTGTCCAGCCACTCGGTGCCCTGGATTGCGCCGCCATGCACCAGCACGACCGGGTATGGCTGGGTGACGGTCTCGGGCGCCTCCCAGAACACATACATCGGCCCGTGCTGATAGGTCTTCGACTCCACGGTGACGCGCTCACCGGGGATCCAGAAGTCGCCCCGGCGCGAGGCGCGCACCGGTCCGCGTTCCCACAGACGGGCGGTGTCGTTCAACTGGGCTCCCTCTCCATGCGCCTCGGCCACGGGCGGCCACCCGGGAACGATAGGAGAGCCCCGGACACCTTGACAGGGTGCGACACAGCCAGGCACGGCGGTCATCGAGCTGGTTACCATCGCGAGCGTGGACGCCGGCAACGACCTGGGCGAGTTCCTGAGGGCCAGGCGCGCAGACGTCAGCCCGGCCGAGGCGGGACTCGCCGAAGGCACGGAGCGCCGGGTGCCCGGCCTGCGCCGGGAGGAAGTTGCGCTTCTCGCGGGCGTGAGCGTCGACTACTACACCCGATTGGAGCAAGGCCGCGAGCGACATCCCTCCGATCAGGTCCTCGACGCCCTGGCCCGGGTACTGCACCTGGACAACCATGCGGCGAGCTATCTGTTTCGCCTCGCCCAGCCAGTGCCCCAAGCAGCCCTCGTGAACTCCCCGCGAGCGATCGGCCCAGTGCTGCTGGATTTTCTGACCGAGACCATCGACGCCCCGGCGACGCTGACCGGGCCGGCTCTGGATGTGCTGGCTGCCAATCCGCTGGCCCGGGCGTTGTACAGCGGTTTCACCCGATTCGACAACTTGGCGCGGATGGTGTTCCTCGATCCGGCTGCGGCCGGCTTCTACGCCGACTGGGATCACGCCGCCCGCGGCGTGGTCAGCAACCTCCGAGCCGGATCCGCACCGTTTCCGGACGACCCGCACGTCAAGGCGATCATCGGCGAACTCACCGTGCGCAGCCCGGCATTCCTCAGCTATTGGGCTCGCCGCGAGGTGCATCCCCGCAGCAACGAGCACAAGCACCTGCATCACGGTCGGGTGGGTGACCTTCACCTGCGCTATCAAGCGTTCAACGTCGCCGACGCCCCCGGCCAGCAGGTGTTCGTGTACACCGCCGAGCCCGGAAGTACCAGCGCCGACGGCCTCCGCCGGCTGCGCCGCTTTCTGCCGGAGGCCGACGTCTCGAACGAACCGGGCCTCCCTAGCCAGCCGCTGGCCATGGACCAGAACCGTACGGATGGAGAACCGATATGAGCGCTCTGAGTAAGCTGACCGGCACCTTCGACGTCGCTGGCAAACAGGTTTCGCGACTCGGCTTCGGAACGATGCGGCTTACTGGTCGCGGCATCTGGGGCGAGCCCGCAGACCGCAACGAATGCGTGGCCGTTGTCCGGCGGGCCGTGGAACTCGGCGTCCAATTCATTGACACCGCGGACTCCTACGGCCCACATGTTGCTGAGGACATCGTCCGCGAGGCCCTCAAGCCCTATCCGGACGATGTCGTGATCGCGACCAAAGCCGGCCTCACCCGCAACGGCCCTGACGTCATCGACACCGAATCTGGCCCCAAGCGCCTCGGACCGGCCGCGTGGCCGCCGGTAGGACGCCCGGAGTATCTGCGGCAGCAGGCCTTGATGAGCCTGCGGCGCCTCGGAGTCGACCAGATCGACCTGTTCCAGTTGCACCGGATCGACCCGAAGGTCCCGCTCGCCGATCAGGTCGGGGAACTCAAGAAGCTGCAGGACGAGGGCAAGATCGTCGCTATTGGCCTGTCCCAGGTCACCGTCGGCCAACTGGCGCAGGCGCGGCAGATCGCGGACATCGCCACCGTGCAGAGCCGGTACAACGTCGGCGACCGCAGTGCGCAGGACGTGCTCGACGTCTGCGAGCAGCAGGGACTGGGTCTGATTCCCTGGGCTCCCCTGGCCCAGGGCGGGCTCGATGGCAGCGATGGACCCCTGGCCGAGATCGCGAAAAGTCACAACGCCACTGTCGGGCAGGTCGCCCTGGCGTGGCTGCTGGCGGTGTCGGACCGCATACTTCCCATTCCAGGGACCTCGCGGCGCGATCATCTCGAGGACAATCTCGCCTCGGCCCAGATTCAGCTGTCCCCCAACGACATGGCCAGGCTGGCCGGGGCAGCGCAGTAATCACCGTTCCCCGGCGCGATGCGGTGGACTCGCTCCGCCGCGCTCTGGTCTTGAACTAGAGGAGGGCTACCCGAACGGCGGCCTCCCCGACCGGCCGGTGCGCCGCGTGGCGGGTTCTGGCCCGGATCAGCCGATGCATGCCGAAGCGACTTGGCCGGCCCTTAGCTGGACGTTTGGTCAGCCCAAGAGGCCAAGCGAATCCTCGCGCGCACTCGTGCGCGCCCGCGGGCGGGTAGAGCCCGCCCGACACCGATGGCGGCGGGCGCTCAATGCCGCCGGTATATCGGTCGATGTGGGGAGGCGGCTGGTGCATCGGAGGAGCGCGCGTGACGAGAAGAGAGCGGCCGAGCCGCTTCGGCGATCTCTCATTGGCGGGCCCGGATGGCCGGAGGCTGGCCCTCATCGCTTCTTCTCCCTTCGGGGCGCTGGTGTCGAGTGTTCTCCTCATCACTGCTCCGTCGAGCGGCACCTTTGACAGGCGAGTCCTGCCACTGCTCTGGGTCGGCGGTACGTCGTTCCTATTTTGTCTAGGTTACGGAGCCATCCGGCGGAACATCACTGAGCAGGAATGGCTGGCGTTCGCCAGCTTCGTACTGGTCCTGCTGGCCGGAATCGCAGCCAACGCCCAAGAACCGGTGCTGGCCGAGCAACTCACGTCGACGCTCATGTTCCCGCCGCTCATGGTCGCTCTGTTCGTTCCGCCGAAACCAGTCGTCATATTTGGACTGGCCAGCATTTCCGTGGTCTGGTTCGTCTCACTGCGCGCTGACGAACTAGCTGACCAGAGAGTCTACGGAGCCTTCCTGATCTCAGTTTCCGTCGTCGTGGTAACCGGATTTGTCTCGGTCATGAGAGGGGCGCTGGACGCAGAAAGGAAGCGGGCAGAGGCACTTTCCACCTTGGACCAGCTCACCGGGCTGCTGAACCGACGTGGGATGGCCAGCCAATATCCGGCGATGATGGCTCGGGCTCGTCGCGATCGCCATATTTTCGCCATATTTGTTGTCGACGTCGACCACTTCAAGAAAATAAACGACAGTCTTGGGCACAAAGCCGGGGATCATGTGCTTCAGAACATCGCTCATCGGATCAGGGACGCCATCCGGCCCGACGATCTGGCGGTAAGGCTGGGTGGCGAAGAATTCGCCATACTCGCCAGCATGAAGGATCCTGCTGACGCCCATGTGCTGGCCGAGAGAATACGCCAGCACGTCGCTGAGTTTTTGATCGGATCCCCAGCTCATCCTGTGACCATCAGTGTCGGTGCCGCCTACGCTTCGCTCGCGCTCCAACGTCCTTCGGATTCGGTATTCGAATATTTCTTAGGGCTCGCCGACTCTTTGCTGTACGAAGCGAAGAATGCCGGGCGTGACCGCGTGCGGATACAGGAGCTGGACTGGGCTGGATTCAGCAGAGTTCCAGGGCAGACGGAACTGAGTGCGAGTGAGCACTCAGCACGGACTCGCCGGACAGCTGGCTAGGGTCGAAGATGCCGATGTGCCTGGTGACCAGCGTGCGGCCTTCATCAGAGCTGAGCTGCGATTCGAGCTTGGGTTGCTGCATGACCGGACCAACGCCCTTCTGAGCGCTGAGGCATTTCTGACCATTGCGTACACCACGGCCATGGGTAACGGCACGGCCTGGGGTACGACTTTCTCGGCCGTCGTGTCACCGGTCCTGTCGGTGCTAGGTCTGCTGCTGGCCCTTCTCACCTGGCCCGGAGTCGCTTCCACCGCCAGGCTTGTGCTGGCGTGGACGGCCGAGCTGTCGGACCTGATGGAGCGCGACGCTGAGCTCTCATCCGGACCGTCAGGATTGCCTGGTCATGCCGCCGCCTATCATCGTCTGCGCTCCGACCAGCGACGCAGCCTGCTGTTCTTCCGATTGGTGCCGGTTCTTTTCGCACTGGTCTGGAGTGTTCTGATTGTGGTGGCAGTGGTACTAACCCGGTGACCGCCAAGATGAGGCCTGGCAGCCCAGCGCCGCCATGGGCAGCGGCCGCATGGCAGTATCTGCTGATTAAGACACTCACCCAGAGCGCTCTGTAGAGAAGAAGCTTGCTCTGCTGTACGGTGGGCAGGTAGCAGAATTGGGGATGTCCGGGGAAGAGGTCTGGTATGTCTGAAGATCCACGTGAGCTTGTGGCGACCGCTGCCCGGATTCTCGCCAGCGCCGGTCACAGCGACCTGGTGTGGGGTCACGCGTCGGCCCGCGACGAACAGGGCCGCGGAATCTGGCTGAAGGCCGCGGGCTGGGGACTCGACGAGATAACACCGGACCGGGTCCATCTGGTGGCCCCCAGCGGCGCCGTCCTCGAGGGAGACGGCGTGCGGCACCGTGAGTACCCCATCCACACCGAGGTGATGGCGGCCCGCCCGGATGTCGGCGGAGTCGTGCACGTGCACAGCCCGTACTCGGTTGCCCTGGCCGCCTCCGGCACAACGCTGCTGCCGGTCAGTCATGCGGCCAACTTCTTCACACCGCATGGTGTGCCCCGCTTCACCGACACCGCTGACCTGATCATCACTCCCGAACTCGGCAAGGCCGTGGCCGCTCAGCTGGGCCCGGCGCATGCGATCTTTCTGGTCAATCACGGCATCGTCACGGTCGGGGCCGACGTACGGGAGGCCACCGTGGCGGCCGTTCTGCTCGAAATGGCCTGCCAGCAGCAGATGCTGACCAACGGATTTCCGGGCTGGCCGACTTGGTCGGACGAAAAGGAATCGTGGTCCAAACGCGAGCACATCTATGGCGGTGACGCGGTGCTGAGCGTCTGGGAGTACCTCAAGCGCGGCCTTCCGCCGCTGCGGCCCGTTGAGGCATCGTCATGACCGATCAGCCGCAGCTCACGCCGGTGCGCCTGGGCGTGATCGCCGACATCATGGACTTCAGTGCTTTCTGGTACGCCGAGGTGACCGGGCTGTTCGCGGCGCACGGCCTGGATGTGTCGGTGACCCGCACCTACAGCGTGCAAGGGGCGATCGATCGGCTGCGCTCGGGCGAGTTCGATATCGCTCTGGGCGCTCCGGAGGGCATCCTCAGCCAGGCCGCCCCGGACAGCGAACTCGTGATGATCGGTGGCACCACCTCCATCCTGCTGCTCAGCCTGATGGGCGCTCCGGGCATCACGTCGCTGAGTCAGCTGGCGGGCGCGACCCTGGGGGCGTCGTCGGCCACCGAAGGCACCGCGTTACTGATGCTGGAGATGCTGACCCGAGCCGGGGTTGACACGGCTGATGTGCGGATCGAACCCATCGGTGTCGGATCGGTGCGTTTCGACGCGCTGCTGGAAGGCCGGATCGCGGCTGGCATCCTCAACGTCCCGGCCACCTATGACGCCGCCGCCAGGGGTCTGAGCATCCTGGGTGACGTCGCCGACGTGGTTCCTCGCTATCAGTTCGTCACGGTGAACGCCCGCCGTGAATGGCTGCAAGATCCGGCGGCCGCGCAGACGGCCAACCGGGTGATGACCGCACTGAGCGCTGCTGTGGCCGCCCTTTATGACCCCTCGAACACCGACCTGATGGTTGACCTGGTTGTCCAGAAGATGCATGTCAGCCGGGAATCAGCGCAGCGCGGCTGGGCCGATTTCTTGCGCGTACGGCCAATTCCAATCGATCTGCGGGTCAACCCTGAGGCGATGGAGAAGACGCTGGAGACGATGCGGCGGGCTGGCACGCTGACACCGCAGCGCCAGGTCCGGCTCGAGGATGTCTACGACCAGAGTTTCCTGCCCTAGGCCGCGATCATTGGCCGGGCATGCTCACAGGCTGACAACGTCGCCGATGATCGCCATCTGGGCCAGCGCGGACTCGTGCATCGACGCGGTCGGTGCCGCACAGGCATCGGCCAGCACCGCCATCTCGAATCCCTCGTCAGCGGCGGCGAAGGCGGTAGCACTGACGACCAGATGTGTGCTGACGCCACCCAGGACGACGCGCCCGATGCCACGGGAGCGCAGAATCGAAGCCAGGCCGGTGCCGGCGAAGGCGCTCATGGTGTCGTGAACCAGCACATGATCATCAGGACGGCTCAGTCCGGTAGCGACCTGCGTTCCCCACGAGCCGGCCACAAAGCCGTCGCGGGCTCCGCTGCGCAGGCCCCGGGCGGTTGAGGTGCAGGAACCGGCCAGGGCCTCGAAGACCACGTGCAGCACGGGGGCCGCCACGGCCTCAGCCGCCTCGCTAGCCGCTCTCGCCGCGGCTATCACCCCGTGCTCGGCCACCACGCCGGCCAGACCGTTGCGGCCGACGAGACCATCCGGGTCGACCACCTCGTTCTGCAGATGCAGCAGCAGCACAGCCACGGCGAGATCGCCGGACAGCAGCGACTCCAATTTCAGCACCGACATCGATTTCCTTTCTGCATAACAGATGTAGTCTCTGTACTCTAGTGCCATCGGCCAGTGAAGGGAGATGGCGGCATGGAGCTGTCGGGTCTGCGCCACCTCAGCAACAGCCTCCTGGATGGGCGCCCCGATGGCCTGCAGGTAGTCGGCACCGGTTCCCGCGTCTTCGTCTCCCACCTCTTCTCCAACGGCGTCACCGAGGTCGACCTGGCCGATCCCCGTTCCCCGCGCGTGCTCAGCTTCATCCCTGCCCCGCCCGGATCCTGGTCGGTGCACCTCCAGGTGCAGGGTGATCTACTGATGATCGCCAATGGGCCGGACATGTGGTCGGCCCCAGCCGACTTCGACCCTGGGCGCACGCTGTTCTCGACCGAGTGGGAATTTGCCGCCGGGGTAGGCATATTCGACGTCTCGACCCCCAGCCAGCCCCGGGAGATCGGATTCGCCGACGTCGGAGGCGCCGGCGTGCACCGCCTCTGGTTCGATGGCTCCGACCGTGCCTATGCGTCGGCCTTTCCGCCCGGCCACGTCGAGGCTCTCCTCCTGGTGCTCGATGTCTCGCGTCCGGAGAAACCGGTGGAGGTTCAGCGTTACTGGCTTCCTGGGCTCGGTCCGGGTGAAGAGCCTGAGCAAACCTGGGGACCGAACCGCCGGGTGTCACTGCACCATGCCACCGTAGGGGCCGGCTATGCCTACGGCGCCTGGCGGGACGGCGGGATCACCGTTCACCCGTTAGAGGCTGACGGCCGGGTGGGTGCGCCATCCTCACTGGCATGGGACGGTGCCTACGGCAACGGCTGCGCCGCCCACTCGGCGGTGCGGCTACCGGGTACCGACCTGATAGCTGTCGCCGAGGAGGGCCTCGAGGACGCCGGTCCGCCCCAGCAGCGCGTCGTCTCGCTGATCGGCATGAGTGATCCC